>JAIRXO010000127.1 GCA_031268255.1 Spirochaetaceae bacterium | reverse complement strand
GGCTCAGGAAGCATTACCATCCAGGACAAAAACGGAAAAGAAAGCCGGCTTCCATCTGATACGGTGGTACTGGCCGCCGGGTACCGTTCCCGGGTGGAACTTTCGACGCTTGCCCAGGCCAGGAAACTTCCCTGTTTTATAGTCGGCGATGCCAGGGAACCCCGTCTTGCCATTGACGCGATCAAAGAGGCCTACGACTGCGCACAGGAAATTGAGTAACTCACCTTGCGCCGGTCAGCAGCCCTCCTAGCGGCCACTCTTCTTTTCAAAATGGGAAAATTCCATCGTAAAGGTCGCGCGGCCCTGGCTTACTGAGCGGAGGGCGGTCATAAAACCGAACATCCTGGCCATGGGGGCCTGGGCCCTGACTTCGTCAACTGCGGTCTTGGATTCCATATTGGATACCTGGCCCCCCCTCTGGGTAATCAGGCTGATTACATCGCCGACAAATTCCTTGGGCGAGATGAGGGTAACGGCCATGATGGGCTCAAGAAGCACCGGTTCGGCGCCGCGGCAGGCTTCATCAAAACCCATGCTGGCGCAGGCTTCAAAGGCAAACTCAGAGCCGGTAAGTTCCGAATACTTTATGGCGCTAAGGGTAACGCCTGTGTCGATGCAGGGATAGCCAAGGGCTATGCCGGAGGCAAGGGAGCCGGAAATGCCCCGCTCAACAGCGTCAAAAATGGCCTGGGGTATCTGGGGATTGCGTACACCTTGGGTATAACGGTTGCCCTGACCACGGGGCAAAGGTTCGACGCGGAGAGTAAGTTCCGCCTCGTTTTCCTTGCCGGCCATGGTCCTGGAAAATTTCTCGGTATGCTCAACGGCCCTGCCCACTGATTCGCGGTAAGTAACCTGGGGATTGCCGACCTTGGCTTCAACCTTATATTCCTTGAGTATGCGGGTTACCAGTACGTCAAGGTGAAGCTCCCCCATACCCGAAATAATGAGCTGGCCTGTTTCTTCGTTTTCTTTGGTAGTAAACGTGGGGTCCTCTTTGGCAAGTATGGCAAGAGATTCCCTGAGTTTGTCCTGCTCGGACATGGTCCTGGGTTCAATGGACACAGACATGACCGGTTCGGGAAACACCATCTTTTCGAGCAGCACCGGCCAGCCCTCGCTGCCAATGGTATCCCCGGTCTGGGCAAGTTTCAGCCCTATGATGACGCCTATATCCCCGGCGGAAAGTTCGTCCAGGGGCTCTGACTTGTTGGAATGCATGCGGAGTATGCGGTTGACCCTTTCCCGCTTCCTCTTGCCCATGTTGTTTACCATGAGCCCTGGCCGAATCACCCCGGAGTACATACGCACATAACAGAGACTCCCCGCCTCGCGGTCGTTCTGTATTTTGAATACCAGACCAAGAGGCTGGCCAGATGGATCGCAGGGGATTTCCACGGCTTCGTCTTTTTTTATCTGGTGGCCTATAACCGGGGCAACCTCGTCAGGAGCCGGAAGATACGATATAACACCGTCAATGAGAGGCTGGACACCCATATTCCTCCGGGAAGCCCCGGCAAAAACAGGAAAGAGCCTCCGCTTGAGTACCGCCTCGCGCAGTTCGGCGCGCAGAAGGCCTGCGGAAATTTCCTCCCCGGCAAGATAATACTCGGTTATCGCGTCAGACTCGCGCGAAAGAGCGTCGATGATTTTTTCCCGCCATTCCCTCGCGGCATTCTCCCGCTCAGGGGCCACCGCGGAGAGAATCATTTTTTCCCCCTCCGAAGCAGCGTCCCAGCGTATTTCCCGCATATCAATGAGGTCTATGACCCCTTCAAAAGAACTTTCCCTTCCCAGCGGAATCTCCAGCGCCACAGGCCGGACGCCGAGCTTTGTCTGTATATCTTCCAGCACAGGAAAAAAATCAGCCCCCACGCGGTCCATCTTGTTCACATACCCAATGCAGGGAACCTTGTAGTGTTCGGCCTGACGCCATACCGTTTCGGTCTGGGGCTCCACACCCCTTACCGCGTCGAATATAGCCACAGCGCCGTCAAGCACCCTGAGGGACCGCTCCACCTCGGCGGTAAAATCAACATGACCGGGAGTATCAATGATGTTAATCTGGTACTCTTTCCAGTACGTCGTCGTGGCGGCGCTCTGTATGGTAATGCCCCGCTCCTGCTCCTGCTCCATCCAGTCCATGATGGCTTCGCCATCGTCAACTTCCCCTATACGGTGACTCTTGCCGGTATAATACAGTATTCTTTCTGTGGTAGTGGTTTTCCCCGCATCAATGTGAGCCATGATGCCGATATTACGCATGGATTTAAGCAACATTGACGTATTTTATACTAAACCGCTTTTTTTTGAAAGCCATGCGCGCCCCGCCCAATGAAAGCGCCATAGCAAGGCGTATGGCGTCCCTCCGATAAATGCAGCAAGGCGTAGGCCCCGCCCGAGCAATCGCGCAAGCTAGCGCAGCGCGTTGCCGTGGCAAATTTAGCATGGCGTGGGGCTCAATGAAGGCCGCTGTTTGCCGATAAAATTGGCAAGCCCCCGAAATCCCCGGTATGCCGTCGCGTCTCGAAGGGCCGCCCTAAGCAAATGGTGACTGACACCCTTGCGTTCAAAGCTATGAAGGGGGGCGCATTTCCATACGGCCCTCTGCCGGAACCGCCTATGTTACGCGCCCCCCTGCGGCGCAAACACGGTTTGCGCCTACCCCCCTAATGGGGCGGCTTTCTCAGTCTTCCCAATTGGCAGAGGTGTCGCCTATGGTTCCTCCGCCGTCATAGGTCCACACACCGCTTGCATTTACCGCGGCATACAGTTTGACATTTAAATCGGCTGTCGCATCCCGTTTTTTTGCTGACCCCAGGTATACCGCGGCGCCGTCACCGTCGACGGTGTTGGCATCGGGGCCGCCTGTACCGATGATGGTCCCGCCTGTTTTCGAGAAAGTTACGGGGGCCTTGTCGCTGGAATTTTGATCTACATACACCCCGCCGCCGTTCCCCGTGGCGCTGTTATCGCTGATTTCGCCGCCTGTGAGGGTAAATTCTCCTGCACCGGTAAAGTACACGCCACCGCCGTCGCCGTCTGTGGCGCTATTATTGGTGATTGTGCCGCTGTTCACGGTAAAGGTCCCGTCGTAAAGGTATACCCCTCCGCCTGACTCGGCGCTGTTACCGCTTATTTCGCCGCCGTTTAGGATAATCTTGCCTTGCCATGGAATAGATACTCCGCCGCCTTTACCCCCGCTGGTCGTATTCGTGTTTTCCGTAATCTTCGACCCTTCGTTCATTGTCAGCGTACCACCCCAATATATAAAAATCAGGCCGGTATCATTGCCACTGACGCCCTTGAGCGTAATGTTTTTATCCAGTACAAGTTCGCCGCCTTGAAAAAGGGAAAAAAGAGGTCCTGTACCGGTAAGCTGAATAGTCCGTTCCGAGTCCAAGCCTCTCAGGATTACTTTTGTTCCTGAGTCTGTAGGAATATTCGCCGTATACGCCGTTGCCGCGGCCAGGTTTTGATTGGATTCCAGAATGATGGTATAGGTGGTATTGGCGCTATGAATCGACCCAATCCGGCTTATGGCAGCAGCCAGAGTGAAAGAACCAATATTGGCACTTTCGTCCCCTGCCGCCGTATTGTTATTCCTCCTCCAGTACAGGCCCTCTCCCCCTACCTCTACCTCAAAGGTGTCGGTTTTACCCCTAACCGTAACCGTAACGGTCTGGGTTCCCGGAGTAGTATTATCGTAGCCGCTGATATTGGCCATTGTTATGGTTTCGGGCTTCACGGTTTCATCGGAATAGGTTCCCTCTACCGCAAGTCCTGTAAGAATCAGATCATCCCCCGCGGGGTAGACTTTTATATTCGGTTCCGTTGTTATCTCAATGGATTCAAGTGCGGCTGGTGCTTCTTCAAATTCAAAACTTACTGTATACGTTGTCGTACCACCATATACAACACTTATCGCGGTAAGCTGTACTTTGGACTTGGAAACTCCATCGGCGTGGGTAACGATGTACACCTCGTTGGTGGGGGAAAAACTCGGCGGCATCCCGGGGTTCTGGGAGTAACTCGCTTTCTTATCCCATGCGCCTATCATCGTCCCCGAACCCTCAAAAGGGTCGTCGACAGTGCCGGTCCCGGATACAAACCCATAATAGGTCATAACATTGATCTTGCATGGGGTGGGATCAGCCATGGTTGAGATATACCGGATAACATCATGCTCGTAGTCCTGATAATCAGGATCGCCGCTGATGTCTACCGCATCGCCGATATCTACATCTTCAAAATCTGTTTTATTGGTATACGTTACCCCGCCGCCGCCCGTACCGCTTGCGCCGCCGTTGGTGTATATCAGTAAAAAAGGATAGATGGACTCCAGGGCAATGTCCCAGTATTCGCCGCTATTGGCATAATACGGATCGACTTCCTTGCCATCCACAAGAGAAAAATACCTCGCCGCGCCTGCCGTATTGCTGATTGTCAGTGCGCTGGCATTAAGCCCCTCGCCTGACAAATAGACCGGCGGTGGTTCATGGGAGCCGCCCCCGGCAGGGTTCGAGCAGCCGAACAGGAAGAAAACGCATCCCGAAAGGATGAGTAAACGAATAACATGTCTGCCTTTCATATAACACTCCTGAGGCGGTTTCAAAATGTCAGATTTTGAAATCGCAACCTTAGATTTAGGGGAAAAAGCGGACCATGGCCGCTTTTTCCAAAGCCAATTTCAAAACCAACCGGGTTTTGAAATTGGCACTCCTTAAAAAAATTAAAGCCACATTAAAAATTCAGGTACTGTACGAGGTACTCATCCGTACCGGTTCCTGCTTTGTAATAAATTTGTACCTTTGAATAATGTATGCCGTCGCCGTGCCTGATGATGTAGACACGGTAGGTAGCGACAAATCCGGGCGGCATTCCGCCTGGGGATCGGTAAAACTGTTTTTTGTTATACAGGTAAGGCATTTCGTGTTCCGGCGTACCCGAAAAAGGCTGGGCAGGCGAGCCGTCAGCCTCGTTCTCATTCGCGTACCCCACAAAGGTCATGACATTGAGGTTCAGCACCCGAAGGTCGCCCATAACGTCTACCGTCTTTTTTTGGTCGGTGGTGTAGGGCGCGAGTATTCCCTCCGCGGGGTCTACCTTGTCATCTATTTCCACATCACCTAAATCAAACTTTTCTGTATACCACACACCGCCGGAACCGCCTGAACCCAGGTCCGCGGCAGTGTCGCCGGAATTGGTCTGGATCATGCGCCAGATGTTTGTGCTGCGCATAAGGGCAATATCCCATGCGTCGCTGGCAATATCGCCGGGTTCCGTAATCTGCTGCCCTGTGGAAAGGGAATAATCGACAGTACCGTCCGCGACCTCGGCGGGAGGAAGCTCGTCGTAGGTTTCACTGTAGTCCTTTAGATCGCCGCAGCCGCCGAGAAGCGCGGCAAAGCAAAAAATCGCCGGTAAACAGTTAAAATTCAATTTCATAAAAAACCTCTTATAAAGAATATTTAAGGCCCAGGTAAAACGTTTGGGCTGTTACCGGCCCCAGGGAATTGATTTCCCCAAGGATGTTGTCAATTCCGGCGTGGATTTTAAAATGCTTCCCCGCCGCGACGGAAACATAAAGATCGAGGATGAACCGGGGATCATAGGAGGGATTGTCAGGATCAAGGGGCGAGAAAAAGCGGCCCTGCAGGTAGGTGCTAATCCCGGAACCAGAGTGTTCAAAACCCGCTTTCCCCTTTGCCGTATGGGAAGGCTGGAGATGCAGTTCCGTTTGTTCGCTCCGGTCCCAGGCAAAAAGCCAACTGTACCCAAGGGAAACATACCAGTATTTAAGGAAGTCGAGCCTTCCTTCCGTGTCAAAGCCTGTTCTGAGGGAACGGTAAATATTTTCGTTCATGTGGATTTCCGATCCCGAACCGCCATAGCCCTGAAAGACATAGGCGATCTCGTTCCACAGTTCGCTGTAATAACCGTTGATGCGGGCGGAAAAAAGGCCCGGCTTTGAGTATTCAAGGCCCAGGTTAAAACCAAGAGCGTACTCAGGCTTGAGGTTTTCGTTCCCCAGCACCGTTGGATGGCCCGATACTACAGCGTCATCCATAGTCACATACAAATCAGTAAAAGACGGAGCGCGGTAGCCGAGGCCCGCGCCGCCTAAAATCCTCCACCCCCTGCCCAGATGGTACATGGCGGAAACCTTCGGCGCGGGGGCGAACCCGAATTGGGAATTACGCTCCAGGCGTATTCCCCCCAAAAGGGAAAACGTGTTTACCCTGAACCATTCGGCCTGGAAAAAAAGAGCTTCCTTGTCCACCATAATGATTCCGTCTTTACGGATGTTGTATTTATCCAGAGTGTTCACCGCCCCTTCCATACCCGCGGTAAAAATCCAGTTTTCAACACCGTCGTAAGTTCCCATGGCTTCCAGAGCCGCGTAATTCTCGTTGTCGTAATCCCCTCCGCCCCATTTATTGGTAAGGGCAGAATAGTCATCTTTGTTCCGCCGGTAGTAATTGTCGTAGAGCCGGATGTTTATGTTTGTTCCCGTAAAAGAACTGAGTTCCATTTCCAGGTACGCGTCCGCCCGGATATAGTCCTTCCGGGTAAAGGAACCTTTGGCGTCGGTACGCTCATCGCTCCGCATTGCCATAAAGGAACCGCCAGCCGACATTTCGGCGCTGTCCCCAAGCGGAAAGACCGTATCCAAGGCGGCCTTGCCTCGGTAGTATCGGGGAAGGACAGCGGCGGTTTTGCCCTCGTTAAGATATTCCCCGGCCCGCGAACCTTCTATGCTGAAGGTATTGCGGCTTACCCCTATGGGCAGGCCCAGTGACGCGGCCGCGATCTGCTCCCGAAGGGGATCAAATAAATCTTTTTCAAAAGGGCTGGGGCTTTCTTCGGTGTTTGGGTTGTCATAGGCAAGGAGAAAACGGCTGGTAAGGGAGGCGGTAAACGAAAGCTCATCGCCTGGCTTTTTGGTGATGATGTTAATTACCCCGCCTATGCCGTCAGAACCGTACA
>JAIRXO010000116.1 GCA_031268255.1 Spirochaetaceae bacterium | reverse complement strand
CAGGGCCTATAAACTTGACAGCAAGCCCCGGACCATATCCCGTTCAAGATATTACGGTCCTGACCCGGAAGGAAGCTACGGCATGGGGAATCCGCCGCCGTCCCCCTGGGATGGCGATACCTTCCGGTATGATGACATCCAGCAGGATTTGATGTACGCCCGGATTGACAGGGCGATCAGGGGCGGTCAGTTGGGAGAGGACGAGCCTGACTATGTGGCCTATCTTATGGAAATGATAGGCTTCTTCCTGAACGACCCCCATTATTCCCAGGTGCGGCCCCAGGTCAAGCCCCCGCAGCGTGTCAGGCTCATAAGACTTTTGGGCCAGATAGGTTCCCGGGAAACCGTTCCCTTTTTATGGAATATCTTTGACAAGGACACGGAGCCCGCTGTCCGTTCAGCCTGCGCCGAGGCCATAGGCGCCATAGGGGTGGACCCCACAGGGCGGACCTTTGTGTCGTATAATTTCCTCTTGTCGCCTAACAACCAGAACACCGACCCCCAGCTTTTAATATCAGCCACCTCATCCATAGCCGCGCTCTGCCGCTTCTCGGGCCCGCCGCTTTCGGCTGAGGGGATACGCCTCCTGCGTTACTTTTCGAATCTGCCCTATCCCCCAAACAGGGTTAAGGCCCAGATCAGAAACGAGCTTGACGCACTCCGCAGGGAAGGCCTGGACAAGGTAATGGAGTAAATCAGGGGCTGTCCTTCATCTCGCCGAATACGCTGCGGGACAGCGGTACGGACAGCATGAAGGCGAAGATATCGGCCAGGGGCTGGCTGAGTTCCACGCCCAAAAGTCCCAGGGAACGGGACAGCGCAAAAAGAACGGGAATCAGAAAAATACCCTGCCGGGACGCGGCCATAACGCTGGCCCGTACTGTCTTTCCGACAGTCTGCATCATCATGTTGCTCAATACTATCCACGCGCTTAACGGGAGAACAGCGCACTGAAACCTCATGGCAAGGCTTCCGATTTCTATAAGCCGGGGGTCATCGCTCCTAAAAACCATGATAATACGGGGGGCGAAAACAAAAAGCAGTACGCCCATGAATGACATCACAATAAACGCGGTCCGGGTACAAAAACGGTAGGCCCGTTTTACCCGGTCAAAGAGTCCGGCGCCGTAATTAAAACTGCACACAGGCTGAAAGCCCTGGCCGAATCCGGTCAGTGCGGATATGCAAAACCAGAAAACCCGGTTCACTATGGACAGGGCGGCAATGGCGGTGTCCCCGTAAGACCCGGCAACGTGGTTTACCAGGGCGGCGGCGATACTGGCGATACCCTGCCGGGCAAGAGAAGGTATGCCGCCCCTGGTCATCTCCCGGTACACCGAAAGGCGCGGACAAAAATCACCAAAACGTACCGGAATATCGCCCCTGGTCCGTGTCATGATAAAAAGCAGGGTACAGCTTACAAACTGGCTGCTCATGGTGGCAAGGGCGGCGCCCCGCACGCCCATGTGGACCACAAAAATCAAAACGGGGTCCAGACCTATGTTAAGGAGCGCGCCGCTGATCATGCCGACAAGACCCGATATGGCGTTGCCCTGGTATCTGAGCTGGCAGTTAAGGGTGATGGAACCCATCATCCAGGGAGAGCCGAGCAGTATGAAGAACATATAATCGCAGGCATAGGGAAGTATGGTTTCGGTAGAACCGAGAACGCCGGCAAGCCGCGCTATAAAACATATCCCGGACAGCGCGATCAGGGCGCCTGAAAGCAGGGCGATGATAAAACTGGTCGCCGCCATTCTCGATGCCTGACCCGCACGCCTGGCCCCCATTTCCCGGGCTATGTAGCTTCCCGAACCGTGGCCGAAGAAAAACCCCAGGGCCTGGATAACGGCCATAAGGGGGAACACGACCCCGACTCCGGCTATGGCGCTGGTTCCCAGGTAAGCTACAAAGTAGGTATCCGCCATATTGTACAGGGCAGAAATCATCATGATTAATATTGAAGGGACGGCAAGGGTACAGACCAGTTTTTCCACCGGAGTCCTGGTCATCTTGTCGTATTTCGCGTTTTGCTGGTCAGAAGGATTCATGAATATGACCAGTGTAGAAACATGGAAACAAAATGTCAATTAACGGTATAATTTTATTATGAAGATTACCCAACGCGCGCTTTTAATCATCGCCATAGGCCTCGGCCTCGTCATGCTGGGCTATGCCCTCCTCCGCCAGTTTACCGGCATCGCCCTGAGTGAGGGGACAGAGCAGTACCTCTACAATATCATTATCATGGCCCTCCTGGGCATCTTCTTCTACAACAGGAAACTCTCCTCGGACAGGAAGAAACAGAAGGATGCTGCCAAAGACGAGGGTCAGGACGCTACAGACTCCTGATAATGGCCTCGGCGGCGGCCCTGCCGTCGGCTATGGCGTGTACCACCAGGCTCGCGCCCCGGCGGGAATCCCCGGCGGCCCAGACCCTGGGGTTGGATGTATGAAAGCTCCCCTTAGTGCGTATATTACCCCGCTCGTCGGTATCAAGGCCGAACTCAGACACGGCCCCGTCCTGCACTACATGGGTAAAGCCCATGGCAAGGAGCACCAGGTCACAGGCGATTTCAAATTCAGAGCCGGGGATTTCGTTCATTACCAGATGGCCGTCCTTTCGTGTCCATTCGACCCTGGAGGCTTCGACGGCCTTGAGTCTGCCGTTCTCTCCCTTAAATGCCCTGGTATTGACAGCCCAGAGCCGTTCTCCCCCTTCAAGATGGGAACTTGATGTTTTGAGTACCTTGGGCCACAGGGGCCAGGGCTCTTCATCGCCGCGGTGTTCGGGAGGCTGGGGCAGCACTTCAATCTGGGTAAGGCCGGAAGCGCCCTGCCGGTTGGCGGTTCCTACGCAGTCGGAACCGGTATCGCCGCCGCCTATAACGAGCACCCGTTTACCGTAGGCGGTAACAGGATCGACGCCGGGATGTTCGGACGCGTTGGCCCTGTTCTGGAGTGAAAGGTAATCCAGGGCCTGCACTATGCCTGAAAGTTCCCTTCCGGGTATCTTCATGTCCCGCGCGTCCCTGGCCCCTATGGTGAGGAGTACCAGGTCAAAGGACGACTCCAGTTCTTTGGCGCTGACAAGACGGGCGCTGTCCCCGGAAGTCCCGAAGCCGAAACGGCCTGAGCCTACGCGGGCATTGGTGATTATCTTTACCCCCTCGGCTTCCATGACCGCTATGCGGCGGTTGATAAAATTCTTGTCCAGTTTGAAGTCAGGAATACCGTAACGGAGATAGCCGCCGGGTTTTCTGTCCCCTTCGTACACGCTGACCGAAAAACCCGCCCGGTTGAGGTAGTAGGCCGCGGCAAGCCCGGAAGGCCCGGCGCCGACTATGGCTACCTTTTTTCCGTTCCGCTTCCCGGGCGGCCTGGGCCTGACAAGGCCGAGGCTGTAGGCCTTTTCGATGACGGCCAGTTCGTTCTGCCTGATGGTTACCGGTTCGTCGTTTGTTCCCAGCACGCAGGATGCCTCGCAGAGTGCGGGACAGACGCGGCCAGTAAATTCGGGAAAGGGATTTGTGTCCTCAAGAACCGTCCAGGCGCCTTTCCAGTCGCCCCTGAAAAGCCTGTCCTGCCACTCGGGCATAACATTTGACACCGGGCAGGCCCAGTGGCAGAAAGGGACGCCGCAGTCCATACAGCGGGCGGCCTGAAGCACCCTTTCATCATCACTGAGCTGAACTTCAACTTCGCTGTAATCGTTTATGCGCTCCTCCACCGGACGGTAGCCTGAAACCTTGCGCTTTATCTTCAAAAATCCTTTTGGGTCGCCCACGATCTACGCTCCTAAAATGTCCGCGTTACGCGCGGACCGCGATGTCTTCCTGCTCCCTGATATCAAGGAGCCTGCGGTCAAGCTCGGCCAGCTTCATCTGCTCAAGGGCGCGCTTGTACTCGACCGGCAGCACTTTGATAAAGAGGCCCCTGTTTTCCTTCCACGAATCAAGTATGCCCCCGGCCCAGGCCGAACCTGTCCAGTACACATGATTTTGTATCATTTCCTTGACAAACCTTTCGTCCTCTTCGTTATCCAGGCCGGAAAGTTCGACCATACCCTTGTTGAGGTAATATTCAAAATTCCCCCGGCGGTCAAACACATAGGCTATGCCACCGGACATACCGGCGGCAAAGTTCCGCCCCACATTACCCAGTACGATGAGACGGCCTCCGGTCATGTACTCGGCGCAGTGATCGCCTGTTCCCTCAACCACGGCGTTGACCCCTGAATTCCGCACGCAAAAACGTTCTCCGGCAACGCCCGCCGCGTACAGTTCCCCTGATGTGGCGCCGTACAGTACCGTATTGCCGATGATGATGTTCTCATTTGTCTTAAAGGCCGAACCCTCAGGGGGATACACCACGATACGGCCGCCTGAAAGTCCCTTGCCCAGATAGTCGTTGGCGTCGCCTGAGAGACGGAAGGTGATGCCCCTGGCAAGGAAGGCGCCGAAACTCTGTCCGGCTGAACCGGTAAAATCAACGGTGATAAAATTCTCAGGCAGCCCCTGTCCCCCGTAACGGCGGGACACTTCATAGGAGAGCATGGCTCCGGCGGCGCGGTCGGTATTGCGCACTTCGGACCTCAGGGAAACCGGCGTCTTGCGGTCCAGGGCCGCCGCGCTTTTTTCGATGAGCGTCCGGTCCAGAACTCCGTCTATCTTGTGTATCTGATTCTGGCAGCAGTACAGGGCCTGGCCGCCGGGGACATACGCGGGGCCTTCTTCCCGGTGCAGCAGATGCGACAGATCAATGTCCGCGCTCTTGGCTGTTTCGCTTTTCCTCTGAATGAGAAAGTCGGAACGGCCTACAAGCTCGTTAAAGGTTCTGAAGCCGAGACCTGCCATGATTTCCCTGGTTTCCTGGGCGAGAAACCTGAAGAAGTTGACCAGGTATTCGCTTTTGCCCGAAAAACGGCGGCGGAGTTCCGGGTCCTGGGTGGCCACGCCCATGGGGCAGGTATTTTCGTGGCACTTGCGCATCATCACGCAGCCCATAATAATGAGCGTGGCCGTACCGAAGCCGAATTCCTCGGCGCCCAGCATACCGGCGATAACTATGTCACGTCCTGTTTTAAGCTGGCCGTCGGTCATGAGGGTAACTCTGCCCCGGAGCCCGTTGCGTACCAGCACCTGATGGGTTTCCGAAAGACCTATTTCCCAGGGAAGGCCCGCGTGGCGTATGGAACTCTGGGGGCTCGCCCCGGTTCCGCCGTCATAACCCGAAATAAGGATATTGTCCGCGTGTGCCTTGGCAACCCCGGCGGCGACCGTACCGACGCCGCTTTCGGATACCAGCTTGACGCTGATGCGGGCATGGGGATTGGCGTTTTTAAGGTCAAAGATAAGTTCGGCCAAATCTTCTATAGAATAAATATCATGATGGGGCGGCGGGCTTATCAGAGTTACCCCCGGCGTGGAATGTCTGGTCCTCCCTATGACCACGTCAACCTTATGACCGGGGAGCTGTCCGCCCTCGCCGGGCTTGGCGCCCTGGGCTATTTTAATTTGAAGTTCGACGGCGTTGGCCAGATAGTCGCTGGTTACGCCGAAACGGCCCGACGCCACCTGTTTGATGGCGCTTCGCGGCCAGGAGCCGTCAGGACGCACGGCAAAACGCTCGGGGTCCTCACCGCCCTCGCCTGAGTTTGACCTGCCGTTGATGGAGTTCATCGCGACGGCTATGGTCTCGTGGGCTTCCCTTGAGATTGAACCAAAGGACATGGCGCCGGTGGTAAAACGCTTCATGATTTTTTCGACGCTTTCCACTTCTTCGAGGGGAACAGGCCCGTTCTTTGATGACGAAGGAACGGCGAAGTCCAAAAGGCCCCGTATCACATGGGGACTCCGGTTGAGGGCGTTGGCCGCTTCGGTAAACTGCCTGAATTTTCCGTAATCGCCGGAGCGGGCTGCCCATTGAAGGAGGTGGATGGTATCGGGATTCCAGGCGTGCCTCTCGCCCTTCTTGCGCCAGCGGTACTGGCCGTCTCCGGCAAGCAGGTAATCGTCAAAACGCCCTCCCGGTTGCGCCTCGTCCGGCGGCGGGGATTCTTCCCAGAATTTCTGTGCCTCCCTGTACCTGGAAAGGGCTTCCTCTTCGAGCCCGGCAAAGCCAATGCCGCCTATGCGGCTCACGGTTCCCCTGAAACACTTTTCTATAACAGCCTCCCCAAGACCCACAGCCTCAAAAATCTGGGCGCCCCGGTAGGACCTGAGAGTACTGGTTCCCATTTTGGACATGATCTTGAGTATGGCCTTTTGGAGTCCCTTGAGGTAATTCTTCCGGGCGTGGGCATAGTCCCCCGCCCTGCCCGCGTCGCTGCTCCGGCAGAGGGAGGCTATGGCGGCAAAGGCCCCGTAGGGAAGGATCAGGTCCGCGCCGTAGCCGAAAAGCAGGGCGAAGTGCATGACCTCCCGGGGTTCGGCTGAGTCTATGATGAGGGACGCAGCCATGCGCTTTCCGGCCCTGATAAGCCCGTGATGAACCGCCCCGGCGGCAAGCAGCGCGGGTATGGCGGCGCGGCCACTTTCAGGATCAAGGGCCGCCCGGTCGGACAGCACCAGAAACGAGACGCCTTCATCAAGGGCTTTAAGGGCTTCCTGGACCAGGCGGTCAAGACCCGCCTCAAGGGCCGGGACCGCCTGGGTTTCCGCGCCTGTTTTAGCGATGTCTTTTTCCGTACTGCCTTTTTCCGCGGCGGCCCCGCGCGCGTCAAAGGTGGCGTCCAGGGCGCCGAAAACAAAGGCCCTGTCCAGGGTTTTAAGTTTCTCCAAGTCCTCTTCGGTGATGATGGGATTGAGTACCTTGACGCGGCGGCAGTGTTTTTCCGTTTCGTCAAGAAGATTGGACTGGCTCCCGATAAAACTGGTCAGTGTCATTACCAGGTCTTCGCGTATTGAATCTATGGGTGGATTGGTTACCTGGGCGAAAATCTGCTTGAAGTATGCGTAAACCCGCTGGCTCTTGCCGGAGAATATTGCCAGGGGCGTATCGGTCCCCATGGAACTGGCCGGCTCCTGTCCCGAAGCGGCCATGGAAAGGAGCAGGGTATCCCTATCCTCCCTGGTATAGCCCAGAGCCCTTTCCATAAAAGCGACAATACGCCCGTCTGTCTCAGGGCCGGAGGGGAGAGCGTCAAGGTCCTGGGGGAGACACAGGGTATTGTTCCGCACCCACTCGCCATAGGGCCGGCGCGCGCAGATTCCCCCTTTGACCTCGTCATCGGGAATGATGCGGCCCTGTTCCAAATCAACAAGGAGGAGTTTGCCCGGAAGGAGCCGGCCCTTGTAGACCAGGTCCCTGCCCCTGAAATCCTGGACCCCTGTCTCTGAGGCCATGACAATAAGGTCGTCCCTGGTTACCGTATACCGGGACGGCCTGAGACCGTTCCGGTCAAGGGTTCCGCCCACATAACGGCCATCGCAGAATACCAGGGCCGCAGGCCCGTCCCAGGGTTCCATTATGCAGGCGTGGTATTCGTAAAAGGACTTGAGTTCGCCGGGTATGGGGTTGCGGTCATTCCATGATTCGGGGATGAGCATCATCAGGGCATGGGGAAGGCTGCGGCCCGCCATGACCAAAAGTTCCAGGGCATTGTCAAGGCTTGCCGAATCACTGGCCCCGCTTTCCAGCACGGGGAAAATATCTTTGAGGTGAGAGCCGAAACGGGGATGGGCAAAAAGAGCCTCCCGGGCGGCCATCCAGAAACGGTTCCCGTTTATGGTGTTTATCTCCCCGTTATGCGCCAGCATGCGGAAAGGCTGGGCCAGGGGCCAGGCGGGAAAGGTATTGGTGGAAAAGCGGGAATGAACCAGGGCCACAGCGGTTTTTACAAAGGGATCGCTGAGTTCAGGATAATAGTTCCGAAGCTGGCTGGACATGAGCATGCCCTTGTACACTATGGTACGGGATGACAGGGAAGGGAAATAGCAGTCCCTGACCAGGGCAAAATCGCTTTCTTCCCTGAGGGCCTTTTCAAATTTTCTACGGAGCAAATACAGGGCGAATTCCAGGTCCGAAACGCCGCCGTCCGCCCCGGATGAAAAGCCCTCGCCGGGAAAGACAAAGACCTGCCTGATCAGGGGTTCCGCCGAGGCAGCCATGACGCCTATGTCTTCGGAATCGGTAACGACATCCCTCCAGGATTGAACCGAAAGCCCGAGGGAAGCGGCAATCTCCCCGAATCTGGCCTGAATCGCGGCGCAAAGCTCGTCGCGCGTTTTGGAGGAAGCGGCGTTTTCGGCCCCCGCTCCGGGAAGGAAAAGGAGCCCTGTCCCATAGCCGCCGGGGGTTCCCAGGGCGGGATTTATTTTCAGGTAATACTCATGGGGAATCTGCATAAGAAGGCCGGCGCCGTCGCCGGTTTTATTGTCCGCGCTTTCGGCGCCCCGGTGCTCCATTCTCTCCAGAACATCCAGCCCCCGTTCAAGTACGGTGTGGGATTTTCTTCCTTTAATATCCGCGACAAACGCGATACCGCACGCGTCATGTTCAAAATCCCTGTCATATAAACCCCGGGGCTGTTCTCCCCCTTCGCGCTGCTCCATGATGACTCCCTAATAATACATATTTATACAAGAAAACGAAAAAATATACAATTAGACAGACGCGCCGCGTTTTCTGGCAAATTCAAATTGATGGATTATACTATAAAACAAATAATAATATGAACCGCATTTTCCTTGTTGATGAAGAATTCCCCGTACTGGAAAGCCTTTCGGCGGCCATAAAAAAAGCCTTTCCCGGCCTTGAAATCTGCGGCGCCGCCGGGGACCTGGGAAGCGCCGTGGAGGGTGTCTGTGGAACCAGGCCCGACATTATCATCATGGATCCGCGCCTGGGCGGCCTCAGCGGCCTTGAAGCCCTCAGGGAACTGCGGCCCCTGGTTCCTGACAGCGTATTCATACTGTTTACCGCCTGTGAACGCTTTGACCTGGCACGGGAGGCTTTTTCCCTGGGTGTATACCGGTACCTCCTCAAACCCGTAAACCAGGACCTCCTGGCCGATGCGCTGCGGGGGGCCCTGTCCCGCCTCAACGCGGTCAAGGACAACGCCATCCGCTCCGCATCGGCGCTGGAAAAACTCAAGCTGGCAAAGCCCCTCATTGAGGCGGGCTTTGTCTATTCGCTGCTCTCAGGCAGTCCCGCCTCGCCGCTCACGGACGCCTGCGCCGAATGGCTGTCCCTCAAAACCGGCGTACAGCTTATCGGCCACTTCGCGGCGCTGTACCGGCAAAATGATCCAAAGACGCCCTATCATCCTCTTTTCCCCGATGAAGAAACCCTGGTCAAAAGGGAAATCACCAACAGGCTTGACTGCGTGGCAGGTTCTGACACAGGGGGGCTTCTCCCCCTGTTTATAAAAAACGGCAATACTTCCCGGTCAAAGGAAGCCATAGAGGAAGCCTTAAAGAGTACGGGCAATCCCCAGATACGCTATGCCCTTGGGAGAGTATCCCAGGGCGCCTCCCTCAAAGATACCTGGCGCGAACTCGTGGCTGACATAGCCGGAGGAGTTGGCCGGAACAGGGGGGATGAACTTCAGGCAATTATCGACGCGGCAAACTGTTCCTCCTTTCAGGCGGTACAGGCCGCGTTTGCCCGGTGGAGTTCCGGCCTTGGACAACACGGAGACGGAGACAGGGCCATACTGGCAGGAGCCCTGGCCGCCCTGGCCGGAGGCAGCGGCGGGGAAATCGTCAGCGCCGGAAAAACCCAGATGCGCCTTGCGGTACAAGACTCAAAAGACGCTGAACAGGCCGCCTACCTTATTTCGCTCACCCTGGAATCGCTCTCTTGCTCCGGGCCTGCGTTACGGGAAGCGGATACGGACCGGCGGGTAAGCGCGGCCCTCCGTTTTATCGCGGAGCATTACGGCGAACCCATTTCCCTGGATGACGCCGCGCAAAGAGCGGGCATAAGCGCGGCCCACCTCTCCCGCATCGTCTGTTCCGAAACCGGCGAGAGCTTCTCAAGCCACCTTGCCGGACAGCGTATACGGCGGGCCTGCAGGGAACTTTCAGCGGGAGTCAGAAGCATCAAGGAACTGGCCGTACTTTGCGGATTTTCCAACGCGAACTATTTCAGCAGGGCCTTCAAAAAAACAATGGGAATAACGCCCTCTGAGTACGCCCGCAAACGCGGTCCGTAATTCATCCTCTATAACCGCACTCTTTATGCTTTTTTTGCGTGTTTTGTGCTATGCCGGCAAGCTCCCGTGGAAAAGCCGTCTTTGTGCTAAATTTAGAATAAAAATCGTATTTAGAAAATTCCCCCCGGAAACTATCCTTAAAAGCAAGGGGTTTCACTTGAGGCGAATTCAAAATATCAAATTTGAATTTTCGGCTTTAGATTCCTCTATTAAATTCTTAGGAGCTATAATATGAAAAAAGTACTGGCACTGGCCCTTTTGGCTGTTCTTTGCGTCACATCCTGTACCAGGTCCCAGGGGAACAATTCCGGCGGCCTGCCAAAAATCGGCGTGGCGATTTATAAATTTGACGACACCTTTATGTCCTATACCCGTAACGCGATTGAAAAAGCCGGCAAGGACAAGGCCAGGGTAGAAGTCGTGGATTCCCAGAACGCCCAGCCCATCCAGAACGATCAGATTGACGCCTTCCTCTCAAAACAGATGGACGCCATTGCCGTCAACCCCGTGGACCGTACCGCCGCCGCGGCCATCATTAACAACGCCAGGGCAAAGAACACCCCGCTGGTTTTCTTCAACCGCGAGCCTCTGCCTGAGGACATGAACAGTTGGGACAGGGTGTACTATGTAGGCGCCAAAGCCGAGGAATCAGGAACCATGCAGGGCCAAATTGTCGCCGCGTACTGGAAATCCCATCCCGAAGCTGACAAAAACAGGGACGGCGTACTCCAGTACATCATGCTCAAGGGTGAACCAGGACACCAGGATGCCGAACTCCGCACCGAATATTCCGTTAAAGCCGTACAGGCCGCCGGAATCAAGGTTGAACGGCTTGCCGAAGATACCGCCATGTGGGACAGGCCAAGGGCTGTGGAGAAGATGGACGCTTTCTACGCCCGTTTCGGCGACCGTATCGAAGTGGTATTCTGCAATAACGACGACATGGCCCTCGGCGCCATCGAGTCCCTCCGCAAGGCAGGTTATTTTTCCAACAACAAATATATTCCCGTTGTCGGCGTTGACGCCACTGCCCCGGCTCTCCAGGCCCTTGCCCAGGGAACCCTTCTTGGCACGGTACTGAACGACGCCCAGAACCAGGGCAAGGCGACATTTGACCTGGCCTATGCCCTCGCCTCAGGCGCCGGTCCTGACAGCACTGACTGGCCCCTTGTCGGCGGCAAATATATCTGGGTTCCCTATCAAAAAGTTACCAAAGACAATTACACGCAGTTTCAGTAGGCGGTGCGTGGGACCAGTGGTATGGCAGAAGATTTTATACTGCAAATACAGCATATCTCCAAATCCTTTCCCGGCGTAAAGGCCCTTGATGATGTTTCCATCAATATCAGGCCAGGGACGGTCCACGCCCTCATGGGGGAAAACGGCGCGGGAAAATCATCGCTGATGAAGTGCCTGTTTGGTATTTACGAGCCTGATTCCGGCGAAATAATCCTGGACGGAAAGCCGGTGCGTTTTAATGATTCCCGCCAGGCTCTTGACGCGGGGATCTCCATGATACACCAGGAACTCCTCTCCATACCGTACCGCAGCGTAATGGAAAACCTCTGGCTTGGCCGTTATCCCAGCCGGGGCGCGGGACCTTTCAAATTTGTGGATCATAAACGAATGTACCGGAACACGGTTGAGCTTTTCAAAAAACTCAATATGGAAATTGATCCCAGGATATGGGTCGGGAAACTTTCTGTATCCAAGACCCAGTCCCTGGAAATCGCAAAGGCTGTTTCGTATAACGCAAAGGTAATCATCATGGATGAACCTACCTCGTCGCTTACCGAGCATGAGGTATCCCAGCTTTTTGAAATCATCAGGCGGCTTCGGGGAGAAGGGGTCGCCATAATATATATTTCCCACAAGATAGAAGAAATACTTACCATATCAGACGATGTCTCCATCATGCGGGATGGCCGTCATGTAGGAACCTATCAGGCAGAATCATTGACCACAAGCCTCATCATCAAATACATGGTAGGCCGCGATCTCAGCAGCCGCTTTCCGCCCAAGGACAATGTGCCGGGAAAGGTTCTGCTTAAAGTAGAGGCTCTTACTTCGCCGCACGGCGGATCATTTAAGGATGTAAGTTTTTCGGTACGCCGGGGAGAAATCCTCGGCATAGGAGGACTGGTCGGCGCCCAGCGCACCGAACTGGTCGAGGCCCTCTTCGGCCTCAGGTCAGTGGAAAGCGGCCATATTTATATAGACGGCCAGGAAGTAACCATCAAAAATCCCACCCAGGCAAAGTCCCACAAGATGGCCCTCCTTACCGAAGAAAGGCGGGCGACGGGAATTATCCCCATGCTTTCAGTCAAGGAGAATATGCTCCTCGCCAACCTGAAGCGTTACATAGGCCCTCTGGGACTCATCAACGAAAAACAGGGCGAAAATGACGCGCTTAAAAACATCCAGGCCCTCAAGGTAAAGACGCCCAGCGCGAAAAACAAGATACGGGATCTCTCAGGCGGCAACCAGCAAAAAGTTCTCTTTGCCCGCTGGCTCCTCACCCAGCCTGATATACTCATCCTCGACGAACCGACCAGGGGCATAGATGTCAGCGCGAAGTACGAAATCTATACGATCATTATTGATCTGGCCAGACAGGGCAAGAGCATCATCATGATTTCGTCTGAAATGCCCGAACTTTTAGGCATTTCGGACCGTATCATGGTAATGTGCGCCGGAAGAGTAACCGGCATACTGGAAGGCCGCGAAGCGGACCAGGAAAAAATCATGCGTCTCGCGGCGCAATTTATGTAAAACGGAGTAATACCATGGAAGAATTACCGGTTCGTAAATTCGGACTAAAGGATGTCACAAACTTTATATTTCAGTACGCCATATACTTTGTGTTTATCGTACTCGTACTGATAATCACCATAGAGGAACCTTCGTTTCTTTCGGTAAAAAACTTCCTCAACATACTCAATATGTCCGCCACAAGAATAATCATAGCCATGGGAATAGGCGGCATACTCATTACAGGCGGGGTTGACCTTTCGGCGGGAAGGCAGGTAGGGCTGGCTGCGGTTCTTTCGGCATCACTGCTGCAAACGGCGGACTATTCGCGGCGAATGTACCCCAATCTCCCTATACTGCCCTTCATTGTTCCGGTATTGTTTGCCATGGCTGCCTGCGGCGTTTTTGGCTTTCTCAACGGGGCCTTCATCGCCAGGCTCAAGGTTCCGGCCTTTATAGCGACCCTCGGTTCCCAGGTTGCCGTGTACGGCGTTACGTCATTGTACTTTGACCGCCCGCCCTACGGGGCCCAGCCCATTGGCGGCTTTGATGACCGTTTCAGGATACTGGGTACAAATTCGGTGCGTTATGTGGAAGGTCACGGGCTGGTTTTCGGCGCCGGGGAGGGCCTTACCGGGGCGGTACACAAGTTTCCGATTAACTACATCATCATCATCGCCATTATCATAACGGTTTTAGTG
>JAIRXO010000090.1 GCA_031268255.1 Spirochaetaceae bacterium | reverse complement strand
TTTGCGGCGGGCTTTTTGGCCGCCGGTTTTTTTGTCGCTGCCATATTTATCTCCTTAGTTCATTAGGAATATCTAATTTTACCACACGGACCGCTGTCCGTTAAACCCAAATTCCTTCTATAATTGAATTAAAATTTTCTTGCTTTGGCTGCCTCCGCCGCCATGTCTTTGGCGGCTTTTTCAACATCGGGATTGGTGGAAACCTGGGCTGTACCTACCCGCCACCAGGAATCATAGCCTGAGGTCATGGTCTTGGGGCTTACCTTGACATCAATCAGCGCCGGGCCCTGGGCTGCCAGGGCTTTTTCTACCGCCGCGCCCAGTTCTTCGGGGGTTCTTGCCCGCAGTCCCAGAGCGCCCCAGCTTTCGGCGTTTTTGGCGTAGTCAACCTGCACCGCTTTTCCTTCCAGGAGTCCTGATTTGGCGTCCCTGATTTTCCATTCGTTGCCGAAATGAACTATGCCCTGGCTGTGTTGGAGATTGTCAATGCAGTGGAAGCCTGAATTATCCAGGACCACGATGATGATTTTTTTGTTTTCCTGCACGGCGGTAAGGAGTTCGGTATGAAGCATGGTGTAGGCGCCGTCGCCCAGGACGGCGACTACTTCCCTGTCGGGGCAGGCTATTTTCGCCCCCAGCGCGGCGGCGACTTCGTAGCCCATGCAGGAGAAGGCGTATTCCATGTGGTAGGTTTCCGTAACCCTGGCACGCCATACCCGCTGCATATCACTGGGTATGGAGCCTGAGCCTGATACGATAAGGGCGTCTTTGGGGAGGAGTCTGTCGTTAAGTTCGCCAAGCACCCGCGCCTGGGAAAGCAGGGGCCTTCCGTCCTGATCGGGCGGGGCTTCGCTTGTGTAGAGCCGGTCTACTTCCCTGTTCCATTCATCCTTGACTGTCTTTATCCGGCCTTCCCAATCTGACTTGTAGCCCTGGAGGGGTTTGCCGAGGGCTTCCAGGGTGAGCCTGGCGTCGGCGATGATGGGTTCGGCGTTCATCTTATAAGCGTCAAAGGAAGCCACGTTGATGCCCAGTATGCGGCATTCGGGATTCTGGAAGAGCCATTTGGAACAGGTGGTAAAGTCGCCGAGCCTGGTTCCGGCGGCTATGATGAGGTCCGCTTCTTTGGCGAGTTTGTTCGCGGCGCTGCCGCCTGTGGTTCCTATGCCTGACAGGTTGTAGGGGTGGTCCCACAGTACGGTACCCTTACCGCCCTGGGTCTCGGCAAAGGGAATATGAAAGTCCTTGGCGAATTTTTCCAGGGCGGCCCCCGCGCCTGAATAGCGCACGCCGCCGCCGCAGATTACCAGGGGCTTCCTGCTGGCCCTGATCATGGCCGCGGCCCGTTCTATCTGGCCCGCTGTGGGGATGCGGCGTTCAATGTGATGAACCCGTTTGGTCAGGAATTCCTCAGGGTAATCGTATGCCTCGCCCTGTACGTCCTGGGGAAGCGCCACGGTAACCGCCCCGGTATCCGCCGGATCGGTAAGCACCCTGAACGCGTTGATGAGGGCGGTCATAAGCTGTTCGGGCCGCTGTACCCGGTCCCAGTAACGGCTGACCGCCCGGAAGGAATCATTGGAAGTATTGGTGTAGTCGGCGGGTATCTCAATCTGCTGAAGCACCGGATCGGGCTGGCGGCAGGCAAAGGCGTCGCTGGGGAGGAAAAGTACGGGTATGTGGTTTGCCGTCGCGGTGGCCGCGGCGGTTACCATGTTAAGGGCTCCGGGGCCTATGGAACTGATGACCGCCATTATTTTATGGCGATTGTTCTGTTTGGCAAAACCCATGGCGGCGTGGCCCGCCCCCTGTTCATTCTTGGCCTGGTAGAAACGGAGGCCCGTATTGCCGGCGGCGAGGGCCTCGCCTATGCCCACGACGACTCCGTGGCCGAAGATGCCGAAAACGCCGTGGACAAATTTTATTTCTTTTCCATCCACTTCGATGTACTGATTATCCAGGAACCGCAGAACGGCCTGACCTGCGGTAAGGCGGACAGTTTTCCCCATTATTCACTCCTTTTTGGCTGCCAGATTTTATCTTCCGGGCCCATGACCCATGTATGTTCATCGACGAAAACGGGCGTATTGGTGGCGCTGCCGTAATGAGCGCCGTCTATATGGCGTATCACCCAGAGGTACCACATGGCATAGCCCGGGGCGGTTACCTGGGGATGTACCTGGCCTTCCCGTATACAGACCGTATCCCGGTCTTTAAGGATATAGGGGGTATCCCCTATGGCGGTAAGGCCGAAACCGTTTTCGGGAAGGAAGCGGTAGTGGTAAATCTCCGGCTGGGGGTGATGATGATTGGGATAGCTCGACCATTTGCCCGGCACCCCTATGACCTCGCCTATGACAAGGTTGGATTCGCTCCTGTTGGTATCATCAAAGACCGTCCGCACAACCCTGGTCGAAGTTTCCCTCATGGTCCCTTCTCCCCTGAATTCGCTGCGGCATTCTTCGGGAGTATAGAGCCGTGAGGCGAAATTCTTTTTATTGTTCGTGGCTGTATAGTACAGTTCGGCGCCTTTATTCCCCGCCGTGATCCTCACTTCCGACTTTGCCGGAACCGACAGGCACCAGGGGGAATAATCAAAAAGATTTGGCCGGGAAATTTCCTGTTTTTTTCCGTCCCACGAAACAAGGGCCGAACCGTGGGAAAGAAGCCATACCCTCTCGTCGCTTTCTGTCCGGCTTTCGCAGGTATCGCCCGGGTCAAGCGTTATTACGCCAAACTCCATGAGCATATCCGCGGTATTGCCGGAACGGGGTATCAGGGCCGTATAGCCCCGGTTAAAGGGCGGTTTATGACGAAACTGCATACACACTCCTTATTGTACTTCAGAAATTTTTACCGGCCTGCCTTCCTTGACCGATTTTGTTGCCGCCAGAGCGGCGTACATATCGGCAAGGCCGTCCTCGCCGGAAACCGCCACTGCTTTGTTATTCAATATTGAATCAATAAAGGCCGCCATCTCGTCGACAAAGGCGCCCTTATAGCGTTCCAGGAAGAAATACAGGGGCTTTTCGCTCTTTACCCCCGATTCGTTAAAGAGGCGCACCGTGTTGGGAAGGTCGTTCTCCGCCATGGCCGCGCCTTTGGAACCGAATACCTCCACCCGCTGATCGTAGCCGTAGGCGGCTTTCCGGGAATTGTCGATGACGCCTATCGCGCCGTTGGCGAACTTGAGGGTAACCAGGGCGGTGTCCACATCGCCGGCCTTGCCTATCTCGGGGTCCACAAGGACGGCCCCGGCCGCGTAGACTTCGGTGATTTCGCTCCCCGCCTGGAAACGGGCCATGTCAAAATCGTGAATCATCATATCCATAAAAATGCCTCCCGAGACAGCCACATAGGCGGGCGGGGGCGGGGCCGGATCACGGGAACTGATTTTGACAATGTGTACCTGGCCTATTTCGCCTGAGAGGGTAAGGTCCCGTATCTGTTTGAAATTATGGTCAAAGCGGCGGTTAAACCCTATCTGGAGTTTTTTCCCCGCCTGTTTGACCGCGTCCAGGGCTGCCTTGACCTTGGCGACCGAAAGGTCTATGGGTTTTTCGCAGAACACATGCTTTCCGGCCCTGGCCGCCGCCATGGTCAGGTCCGCGTGGGTATCTGTCGAACTGCACACCACGACCGCTTTTATTGACGGGTCTTTCAAAAGGTCCTGGGGGTCTTTTGAGACAATGCGGGCGCCCAGGCCCCTGGCCCATGCTTCCTGCTCTCCCGAAAGTTTAATGTCCGCGATGCCTTCCAGTTTGGCCTGGGGTATGAACCGGGCTATGTTTTCCACATGAATTTTCCCGATGCGTCCGGCGCCTATGACGCCTATTCCTACTGTATCTGCCATATATCACTCCTTGCAAACGTTATCATACATATAAGATAAATCATGTTCGTTTTTTTGTAAAGAACTTTTTCAATATATGTGCCCTGGCCGCGGCTGCGCGGGAAAATGACCTTGCCGCCTCCGTAAACAGATACGCGCCTGTACGCGGAGATGAGGCGGAGCAAGATTCCGCCGCTTTACCGGACTGTCTGTCCATTGCGCGTCTTGTATATAATTCATTATAGTATAATGAATTACAATAAAGGATGTACCATTTGGGAATAAAAGATTCCCTAAAAAGACATATATTTAAGAATTTTTACCTTTTCGTACAGCCCCGCGCCGCTTTGCCCTTCACTTAAAAAATAATTTTTCGTTTTTGAGATAAAAAACTTGACAGTGCGGGGAATCTGCTTTTATACTCTGATTGGTAACGTTTGCATAAAATATGTATGCGGACGTATTTTTAAGGAGGAAACAATGAAGAAAGCTCTATTGGTACTTGCCGTGCTGCTTCTGGCTCTGGCGGTATCCTGTAAGCCCAAAGCCGACAACAAAATCCTGATCGGGTATGTTATCAACAACATGAACGATACCTTTCAGGGGTATATTCTGGACGAATTTAAGGCCTATTTCGCCGATAAACCCCAGTACACCCTTGAATTCCAGGATGCCCAGGAAGATGTGGTCAAACAGCAGGATCATGTGAATACCCTGATCACCAAGGGCGCCAAGGCCCTTGTCGTGGTGCCGGTCAACACCAGCGCCATGCCCCCCATCACCCAGGCCGCCCAGACCGCGAAGATTCCCCTGGTTTATGTAAACCGGAACCCCTTTGGCAACAACAATCCCCCGGCCAATGTGTTCTATGTAGGCTCCCAGGAAATCGTGGCGGGCCAGCTTCAGATGGAAGCCATGGGCCAGCTCCTCAACGGTCAGGGCGGCGTCTGCATACTCATGGGCAGGCTTGACAACGAGGGCGCCATACTCAGGACCCAGGGCAATGAAGAAATCATCGCCTCCAAATTCCCCAGCATACGGGTTCTTGCAAAGGAAACCGGAAACTGGCAGCGGGATCAGGGCATGAGCCTTACCGAAAACTGGCTTACCACCTACGGAAACAACCTCAAGGGTATTCTGGGGAACAATGACGAGATGTCCCTCGGCGCCGTCGAGGCTCTCAGGGCCGCGGGCCGTACCGATGTCATTGTCATGGGCGTTGACGCCATTCCCGACGCTTTGGCCGCTGTTGCCAACGGCAGTCTTTCCGCCACAGTGCTGCAGGACGCGGCGGGGCAGGGCAGGGGCGCCGGTGAGGCCGCCCACAAGGCTCTTGAGAACCAGACCCAGCCGCCCATCAACTGGATTCCTTTTGTACTCATAGACAAGAGCAATCTGGCCCAGTATCAGTAAGAATCCCGAACGGGCGCGGATACGGTGTCCCGGAAGGCGTAAGAACCTTTCCGGGCCCTTGTCCCGCGGAAACGGCCGGAACGCCCCAGGGTGGCCGGACCGTCTTTTAGGGGGAGTAGTTTGAGCGAATATCTGCTTGAAATGAGAAACATTGTAAAAATTTTTCCCGGTGTGCAGGCTTTAAGAGGGGTAGACCTCAAGGTCAGGCCCGGTGAGATTCATGCCCTCATGGGGGAGAACGGCGCCGGAAAATCGACCCTTATGAAGTGCATAGCCGGTATCCACAGGCCCACAAGCGGCGAGATTTTTTTTGACGGAGAGATCAGGGGCGCCTACAATCCGTCAGAGGCATTCAAAATGGGCATTTCCATGATACACCAGGAACTGACTCCGGTACTGCACCGGCCCATCATGGAAAATATATGGCTCGGCAGGGAACCGCTTAACCGGTTCGGCCTGGTCGATCACAAAAAAATGTACGCGATGACCAGGGAAGTTCTCAAGATCATTGAACTGGAAGAAGATCCTTCCGCCCTCATGGCTTCCCTTACCGTGGCGAAAATGCAGATGGTCGAAATCGCCAAGGCGGTTTCTTTTGATTCAAAATTGATTATAATGGATGAACCCACATCGGCCCTTACCGACAGGGAGGTCAAACAGCTTTTTGCCCTTATGAGAAAGTTAAAGGGTCAGGGTAAAAGCATCATCTTTATTTCCCATAAACTTGACGAAATCTACGAAATAGCCGACCGCATTACAGTCTACCGGGACGGTATGTATATAGGGTCCGAGAACACCCAGGAACTCAAGGTTGACAGGCTCATCAATATGATGGTGGGCAGGGATGTAAACGAACTCTTTCCCAAGGTCGTCTGTCCCATAGGCGATGTCAGGCTGGAGGTAAAAAAACTTTCCAACAAAAAGTATTTCCGCGATGTTTCCTTTACCGTGCGCAAGGGCGAAATCTTCGGGATTGCGGGCCTTGTCGGCGCTGGCCGTACCGAGGTTGTGGAAACCATTTTTGGCATGAGGCCCCATAGCTCAGGCGAAGTGTTCATAGACGGAAAAAAGGTGGAGATAAAAAGCCCCCGGGATGCCATACATCACGGCATGGCCTGGCTTACCGAGGACCGCAGGGGTTCGGGAATCTTCCCCATGCTGTCGGTACAGCTCAATATAGCAATCGCCACAATTCCCCGTTTTCTCAACAGGCTGGGCCTTATACGGGATTCTCAGCTCAACGCAAGCTGCGAAGAATATGTAAAAAAAATTCAGGTCAAGACGCCGAGCCTCGCGCAGCACGCGCAGAATCTTTCGGGGGGCAATCAGCAGAAAGTGCTAGTGGCCCGCTGGCTCATGACCAACCCGGAAATACTGTTTCTTGACGAGCCCACAAGGGGCATCGATGTTGGAACCAAGTCGGAAATACACAGGCTGATTACCAAACTTGCCGGGGAAGGCAAATCCATAGTGATGATATCCAGCGAACTTCCCGAAGTCATGGGTATGAGTGACCGTATCATGGTCATGCACCAGGGTAAGGTAACCGGCATCGTTGATAACACCAGGGAACTTACCCAGGAAGAACTAATGGCCTACGCCACTGATACGGTGGCGGAATACAAAAAGACCAGGGGGGAGAAGAATGACACAGCGGTTTGACGCGGGACGGATTTTTAGAACATACGGCATGGTTATTGTTCTTCTTTTTATGATGATACTGCTTACGGTGGTAAGCCAGGGCAGGTTTCTTACATCAACCAATATTTTTAACGTATTAACCCAGGGTTCTATCTTTGGAATCATGGCGCTGGGAATGACCTTTGTCATCATTTCCAAGGGCATAGACCTTTCGGTAGGCTCGGTGCTGGCCCTGTCGGGCGTTGTGGCGGCGAGTTTTGCCCAGGTTGCGGACGCCACGGAAAAGTACTTTCCCAATATGCCGGTGCTGTCCGTTTTGGTACCCGTCCTGGTGGCGCTGATTATAGGAGGGGGATGCGGCTGTGTCAGCGGTTTCCTCATCGCCAAAACCGGAATACCGGCCTTTATCGCCACCCTGGGTATGCAGACTGTGGCCAGGGGCTTTGCCCTCATCTATACCAAAGGAAGGCCGGTAAGCAATCTTATCCCCTCGTTGACATTTTTGGGGGACAAAATTTTCGGGATTATTCCCGTTCCGGTAATCGTTTACTTTATAATGATTATTGTCAGTTACATACTGCTCAATAAAACCCGGTTCGGAAAAAACACCTATGCCATAGGCGGCAATATCACCGCGGCGGAAGTATCGGGCATCAATGTTTCAAAAAACCTCATCCTGATTTACACCTACTGCGGACTGCTTGCCGGTCTTGCCGCCCTGGTTTTTGCCGGCAGGGTAGGGAGCGTACATCCCGGCGCCGCCGACGGTTATGAGCTTACCGCCATAGCCGCGACTACCATAGGCGGCACGTCCCATTCGGGCGGCATAGGAACCATAGTAGGCGCCTTTATCGGGACCATGGTACTCCAGGTGCTGCGTAACGGTTTTACCCTCCTCGGCGTAAACGCTTATTGGCAGAAAGTTGCCGAAGGTCTTATTATCGTCGTGGCGGTCATCATTGACATGAGGAAGAACGCAAAGCGCGACTGACCCTTGTGCGGGAGAAGTATGAATAAGGTTAATATTGGTTCTGTGGGGCTTGGACGCCTGGGCCTGCGGCATGCCGAAAATATCGCGGGGAGAATCCAGAACGCGCGTCTTGCGGCGCTCTGCGATGTTGACGAGGCCAAACTCAGGGAAACCGCCGGAAGGCTGGGGGTTTCCCGCTGTTTCACTTCTTTTGAAGAAATGATAGCCTCAAAGGATATTGACGCCGTGGTGCTTGTATCCCCTTCGGGCCTCCATACAAAGCAGATTGCCGCCGCCCTTGCCGCGGGCAAACATGTTTTTTCGGAAAAGCCCCTGGGCGTGAGCGTGGCCGAGTGCAGGGAAGCCGA
>JAIRXO010000062.1 GCA_031268255.1 Spirochaetaceae bacterium | reverse complement strand
TGGCTGGGGTCCACAATCACCGGGAGGTGGCTCTGCCTTTTCAGGGCCGGGACGGCGCTTAAATCCAGAACATTCCGGGTGTAGTTGTCAAAGGAGCGGATTCCCCGCTCGCAGAGGATGATCCGGTCATTGCCCCCGGCCATAAGGTACTCCGCGGCCATGAGAAGTTCCGTGACGGTACAGGCATAGCCCCGTTTAAGGAGTACGGGCTTGCGGCAGCGTCCCAGCTCTTTAAGGAGGCTGAAATTCTGCATGTTCCGGGCCCCCACCTGGATAATGTCCACCTGGTCGAAGACCTCAAGCTGGCGGATATCCATAAGTTCGGTTACCAGGGGGAGGCCCGTGGCCTTTTTCGCCTCCACCAAAAGGTCCAGACCCCCGCGGCCCAGGCCCTGGAAGCTGTAGGGGCTGGTCCGGGGCTTAAAGGCGCCCCCCCGGAGAAAGTGGGCCCCGGCCTTTTGAACCGCCATGGCCGTTTCCAGGATCTGGTCCCGCCCCTCCACCGAACAGGGCCCGGCGATGATCGCCAGATGCCCCGCCCCTATATGCCGGGTCCTGCCGTCTTCCCCGGCAATGTCGATCCGGGTGTCTTCGGGGTGGAAGAGCCGGTTTGCCCGTTTGTAGGGTTCCTGCACCCGGATCACCTTTTCCACCAGGTGGTGGGCCTTTAGCCCCTCCTCGTCGATCCCGGTGGTGTCCCCCACAAGCCCCAGGACCGTCTGGGTGGTCCCCTCGGAACGGTGTACCCGTACCCCCCGCTTCTCCAAAAGGGCGGTGAAGTTTTGCAGCTCCGCCGCCCCCGTCCCCCGTTTTACCGCGATAATCATGATGTGCCTCCTGTATTGCCGGGGCCTTTCCCGGAATTTCAGTTTCGGGGAAAGGCCGCCTTTTACCCGGCGTGGGGGCTCCGGACCTTTCCGGGCCGCGCCGTATACGCCGGGGCATAAAAAAAGGAGGCTCCGAGGAGCCTCCTGATTTGCCAGGTTAAGGAACACGGTTTGGGTTTTAACCCGCCGGCCCGGACTCCGAAGAAATTGCGAACGAATAGTAGTAATAATAAAAATTATTTGAAAAAAATGAGGAAGGGAAGCTGATTCCCTCTATACTATCGGTCCCGCAAAATCCGGAGTGTAACAACGCAATATTCCTTTCGGAGAAAATATAAGCGATAAGGAAAGATTGTGTCAATACCACGGCAAAAGTTTAACAGGCGCCGCCCTAATTCTGCCGTTTGACAAAAGCCGACCAGAAGGGACAGGCGGCGAGGCACAGTAACGCGCTTAACAGGGCCAGCGCCCCAAGGATAAGAAACAGGGCGTTCCAGCCGAAGGCTTCCACCACCGCCCCGATGCTGAAGGAAGAAAGGCTTGAACCCAGGTAAACAAGCGAATTGGTAAGGCCCGAAAAAAACGAAACCATTCCAAGACGTGAAAAATAAGCGGGTACAAAACTTACCAGCATCATATTGATCCCCATCATGCAGGCAGTAATTACGGCGAAGGCGGCAAGGGCCGCGGCTATATGGGAAGAGCCGAAGCATTTTAACGCCAGAACGGACAGGGCTGATACGCAGAAAAGACAGAAGGAAGTACGGACCTCATCCTTGATAAAACGAAACAGCAATTGACACCCGTAAATTCCCGCAAGGTTAACGACGGGAAGGATGCCTGTGGAAAGTATGGCCGCGCTGCTTCGCAGGTTAAATGACTGGGCCATATAAGAAGGTATCCAGGTCATAAGGCCGTCCCGGAGCGCGCCCTGGACGACAAGGGATGCGCAGATGAAAGCAAGGGCGGTATACGGCAGCCCCCCAAAAGCGCCGCCCTCCCCGGGGCGCGGCCCGTTCCTCTTTCCCTCGTTTTCCGGGGAACGCACAGTACGGCAGTGTTCCATTTTTCCGAACATGACGCCCCAAAGCGCCGCCGCCGTAAAGACTACCAGAGAAAAAATAAAAAACACCGCGCGCCAGGGCAGGACCAGAAGTATTCCGGCGCAGGCCGCGTAGGAAAACAAGGTGGCCGCGGGGTAAGTTGTCGAGATATTGACACAGGCCTTTTCCCGTTCCGGTTTTGGATAATACTCGACGATGACCCGTAAAATAGGGGGCCATAAAACCGACTGGACGGCGCCGTTTACGCACCAGACCACCAGCATCTGCGCGCCCGTTTGGGCAAAGCCCATGACTAAATTCGCCAGGGCCGTACAGAGGAGCCCGGTAAAGACCACCCGATAGGGCGGCAGACGGTCGCCGAGAAACCCTGAAACGATCTGGCCGGCGCCGTAAAAGGCAAAAAAACCGGTTCCCACCAATCCCGCCTCTGCCGCGGAAAAACCTTCGCGGCTGATTATTTCGATCATGACGGTAATATAGCTCAAACGTCCAAGGTTCGCGGCGAAATAGCTGAACCAGAGCAGGCAAAAAAGGGGAAAGCGCTTTTCTTCGGAAATATAAAACCCGGTATAGGGCGAAATTTTCATAGCGATGTATCAGATGCCCTCTATTTCGGTGTTTCGGGATTCGCAGATCTGATCAAAACAGGCATCGCGGCAGAGAGCGGCCATGCCGGCGCTTGAGGCCCGTTCCTTGAGCTGGGAAACTTCAATCCCGGCGCCGACGATGCAATGCGTCTCTATCATTTCTCTGATACGGGGCAGTATCTCACCGGCAAAAACATGGTACTCTCCGCCGAATACCACGCGGTCGCAGTTCAGCACCATCACCATATTGCTGACCAGGCAGCCCAATTGAAGGGCAATGTCCTTTACGGCGGCGGCAAGGAAGGGATCGCCCCCCCGCCACAGGGCAACAATCTCCTCAAAGACCGCCTCGTTCCTGCCCTCCTGCCCGGGGGGCAATTGGGATAATTTTACCCTGTTGGCTTCCATGCCGAGAAAATTCCCGATAAGCCCGCCAATACAGATACGTTTTTCAAGGCTTTCGCCCGAACCGGCCGTTTCGGGAGTAATAAAGTTGGCGATTTCTCCGGCGGCCATGCGGCTGCCCTGATAAATGCGGCCCTCAAAAACAATGCCCGCTCCCAATCCCTGGCCGCAGCTTATGTACAACAGACAGGCGCTGCCCCGCCCCGCCCCCCGGGTGTATTCCCCCAATGCCGCGGCGTTGGTACTGTTTTTTATATAGACGGGGCAGTCGTATTTTTCAATCAGCCTTTGGCGTAAAATCCGGGGGTTAAATTCGCCGAAAACAGACTCGATGATTATCTCGTTTAAATAGGGGCTGATAACCCCCGGGGAAGAAATGCCGATAGCCGCGATGTCCCCGCCGTCCAGGTTCTGGGCGTGGAGCAGGGTTTCTACCGCGTTAAGGCACATGGAAATCCAGCGGTCAAATTCCTGGCTCGGCGTTTGCTTTACCGAAAAAGAGCTGACCGGCTCCCCGCAAAGGTTGTACAGATCAAAGCGGGAACTCAAATAGCTAAAATCTATGATGACGATATAACGGAAGTTTTTATTAATGTTCAGGAGAACCGGCCTGCGTCCTCCCCGGGCCGGGGAGGGAGTTTCCCCCGTCTCGCGCAGAAGGCCCGCGGATATGAGGCGGGACACATTATCCGCCATGGCGGGCTTGCTTATCCCCAGGAGCCGGGACAGGCAGGCCTTGGAAACCGGCCCGCGCTCATATACGGCGCCCAGAACGGAACGCTGGTTATAAGACCTGAGATAGGACTGATTTACGCCTCCGGTTATCATTTTCTCCCCTTTTTATTAGTAATACTCTATTACTAATAAATCAACCCTTTTATACGCTAAAGGGAAAATTTTTTATAGATTGAGCCTTTCCCAAAACTCGGTTAGTTTTGGGAAAGGCTTTTGGAGAAAATTGCTAATTCTTTAGGAAATAAGCATTTATGGCTTATGCAATTTTCTCCGGGGGTAAGAAGCATTCCCAA
>JAIRXO010000217.1 GCA_031268255.1 Spirochaetaceae bacterium | reverse complement strand
ATTTCAAATGGAGAGACTAAGAGTATACCTCTCCCCATAGAACCGGAAAAGGAAATAAAAACGATCTGCGCCGAGTGGGAGTCCTTCCTCTCGAAACTGCCGGATTCGCGCAGAACCGGGGAAGAAAAGGAATTTGAGGCTGTGACCTGGTACAATCTTTGGTCATGTTTTGTCCGCGCCAGGGACGTTTACCGCAGTGACGTCATGCTCATGTCGAAAAAGACCATGACCGCAGTGTGGGCTTGGGATCATTGTTTCAACGCCCTGGCCATGTCGCATATCGGTAAAAAGGAAGCCCTTGAACAGTTTATGGCTCCTTTTCATCTGCAGGATGAAAACGGGGCCCTCCCAGACCTGTGGAACCCCGGCATGGAGGTGCTGTGGAATTTTACCAAGCCCCCGATCCATGGCTGGTGTTTCAACAAACTTATGGATTCCCTGGATTACCCTCCTGAAACCCTGAAAGCCGTTTACGGCCATCTGGAGAAGCAGCTAAACTGGTGGTTCGCTTTTAGGGATGAGGATGTTGATGGCATACCCTGTTACGCCCATGGAAACGATTCGGGCTGGGACAATTCCACCATTTTTGATAATGGTTACTATGTAGCGGCTCCGGATCTTTCGGCTTTCATCGTTTTGCAGATGCATACGCTGGCGCGGATCGCGGATACTCTGGGAATGACGAGGGAAGTGGAATCATGGCGGACAAGGGCGAAAGAGCTTCTAAAAAAGCTGATCGCCGTCTTCTGGAAAGGGGGTCGCTTTGTCGCCTTGCAGAACCATACGGGCGATTACAGGCCCGATCCGTCAAGCCTGCAGGTTCATCTGCCCGTCATCCTGGGCGAATACCTTGATAAGGAAATAATGGCAGCCGAAGCGACTGTCATCGAAAAGCGTTTCCTCACGGAGCACGGCCTCGCCACAGAGGCGCCCGACAGTGAGCGGTATGAGAGCGACGGCTACTGGCGGGGGCCCATCTGGGCGCCGCCGACCTACCTTATCGTTGACGGTCTCCGCCGGGGAGGCTATGAAAAACTGGCGGAAACTATCGCCCGGAGGTATATACGCCTGTCCTGTCACACCGCAAAGGGGAACTATGAAAACTTCGACGCCCTTACCGGGAAAGGTCTCAGGGCGCCAGGTTATACTTGGTCTGCCAGCGTCTACATGCTATTATGCTGGGAATATCCGTCCTCAGTCTGGGAAGCACTGATTTAATTCAACCGGGAATAAATCAGTGCTACTTTAATGTGGTATTTGCGCAATGAAATGAGCAAATTACATAGGGATACGCTGATTGGCGTCAAGTTAATCAGCATAGCCCTATGTTTTCAAGATCCGCCGTTCTTGCTTTGAGGGGTGGGAGAGGGGGCAGGCCGTTCACGGGGCTGTTATAATAAAAATATGCCGCCGATGAAAAATCATCCTCCCGGTAATAATTATACCAGCCTTCTTCAGAATCCCTTTCGAGACTGAACTCTTTTTCATAGAGCTGTGAAAAGTCTTTTCCATCCCTGGAGACGATCTTCACGGGAAGCCCTTTGTCAATCAGTTTGAGAAGCTTGTATTTTTCCGCGCCCCCCATGACCTGCAGGGTTACGCGGATGTCTTTATGAAAATAGACGCTGTCCTTTACATGAAAACAGTAAAACGAAAAGAGTCCCTTTTCCATGTTTGAGATAAGGCTTCCGGAGGTGCTGTTATAAAATTCTCCCTGACCCCAGGCGGTTCCCAGATAATCCTCAGTACCCGTTCCGCAGAGGGTCGGCCAGGCCGTATCGCCGTCAAGGTAAAATTTCATTTCCCCTTCACCGAACCATGAGTCCTCGTAGCCTTTATTTACGCGGACTCCGGCGCTCAGGCCGATAAATTTTCCCTCGCCTTCGAGTTTTGGAAGGATAGTGTAGTCCCGTCCAATCGTAGTGGGATTCTCTCTTCGCCAGTGGGTGTGAAAATAGAGTGCCTTTTCCGGATCGAGAGGTTTCAGCGAATAATATACGTAATAAAAAAACCTTTCAGATCGTTTTTCCGATTCATTGGTCAGGACGATTTTCGCTCCCCTGAAGAAAGGCATTTTAAAAAATGAATTGAAGGATCTTCCTTCCGGGTTGGAAAGGAGGCAGCTTTCAAAGCGCACGGGTAGGCCGAGATTGGCGCCGAAAAAATCGCCCAAAGGGGCGGATACCGCCGGTTTCTCTGCATCGTCCCAGTACATATCAATGCGGAGGGAGCGCAGATTTTCGGGAGATCTGTCCTGCAAGCTGAGCCATATCCTGTCGACAACGCCGGAGCTTTCCGTTTCCATGAGGGTGACGGAGGCCCCGGCTTCTATATGTCTGAAGGCGCTTCCTTTGGCCCCGGCATTCTGCATCCCTCCCCGGCCTTTTTCGCCGCGGATGTTCTCAAAACTCGCCCAGCGGGTTTCGGTGTTTTTATCATTGATATACGGCTCTTCCAAGGGTTCTTCCTTACAGGGGTAGTTCGGGACCCGGCACGTAACCGGCCTCTATCAGGGCGATATAGGCCAAAAGTCCTCCCCAATGGTAGAACTTGTCGCTGTTCCGCACATCGCAACCTTCGCCGGTTATCCCGTTGTAGTTTTCATGGACGTGGCCCTTTTCTTTCCATTCCTTCATAAGGAGGTTGAGTCCTTTTTCGGAAAGTACGCGGCAAGGCTCCTCAAGCTTGTGGGTTCTCATGGCGATGTAGGCGAGATAATTTGTCGGCGCCCAGATGCGTCCGCGCCAGTAATCCTGATCTTTGAAAGCACTCTTGTTGCGGGCCGTGTTGGGTATTATATACTCGCCAAAGAATTCTTCGGGATTGTAAAAGTGATCCTTTATCATCCGTTCCGTGTGTTCCTTTGAGACCTTGTCCGAAAAGAATGCGTAGAAATTGGTCGCCGAAAGGCTTCTCGAAAATTCACCCGTATCGGTACGCTTGTTGCAGTAGAATCCGAATTCATCATCCCACATTTCCTCAAGGCCTTGCTTGGATACTTCTGCCCGCTTCTTGAGTTCTGCCGCCTCGGGCCTCCCAATCAGATCCGCAAGGCTGGCGAGTTTTTCGCAGTCCATGATGTAAAGTCCCGTGAGTCCCACATCGGCGAGACACAGCATGTTCGTTTTGCCGTCAAAGGGGATATTGTCGTACATGGGGGAATTATCCATCCCCGACTCCAGGGCAGCGCCGAAACGGTCGTGTACGCCTTCAGTTTCCCAGTATTTGCCGCTTCGCGGCTCAGTGGGATTTGAACCCCAGCAGAGCTGACCCGAGGGAAGCATACGGTTCGCTGCGAACCACCGGTTCCAGGTCAGAAGCTCATCGAACAGGTATTCAACAAGCCACTTTTCGCCCGTGGAGCGGTAAAGCTCCCGCACTGCGAGGCTTCCCATAGGAGGTTGGGACCTATCGCGGCTTTTATCATCATCGGCGGCGCCAAAATTGGGGATGAATCCAGCTTCCGTTTTTTCACGGGTAATGGCAATGACATTTGAGAAGGCGAGGTTTTTATTTTCTATCACGGCCATCATTGAGGAGAAATAAGTATCCCAGTCAAAAAGCACATAACCTCCCCAGCCCTGACTCCATATCCTTGAAACCGGCGAGATGATCTGTTCCTTCTCGGGCTCGTAAATCGTATCCCAGGCGAGGCAGGTGCGCATGGCATTGTAGGCTTCCGCCAGGGAGCCATATTTGTTGTTCTCCTCAAGGACGATACATTTTTGTTTTTCAAGCAGGGTTTTCAGTTCCGAAACGCCTATTTTTTCCCTCGTAGAGACCGCTATGGGCCCTGAAAGCTCCACTGCCAAGTAGGGATTGGTTAACCCCGTATTCATCTGCCGTACCAGCTTGCCATCGGTAAAGATTTCGGTTTCACCTGAGGGCGTGACGGCGAGGAGCCGGTTCTTTTCAAGCCGGGTATGTCCGCTTCTGTTCCAGAGTATGGCCGCCGAGATGAGCAGGGTAGGGGGACGAAGG
>JAIRXO010000175.1 GCA_031268255.1 Spirochaetaceae bacterium | reverse complement strand
AAATATGGCTGCTCGCGACTCCCTATATGTTTCAGGATGATGATTTCTATGAGAAGTGATAGGCGGGGTTTCCCCGTATAACGCTAATTCCTCCGGTTTTGATAGCAGGAAGCGGCGTATTCGGCGGCGCTCTCCACATCAGGGGCGTAAAAGTCGGCGCCTATGCTGCGGCAGAAACCCTCGGTGATGGGGACCCCCGAAAGTATAATTTTTAGCTTTTTTCTCAGGCCCCTGGCTATCGCTCCCTGTACCAGATTTTTCATGGGAATGGGATTAAGGGTGTGCATGGTATTGACGCAGATGACCCCCGCCTTTTCCTGCATGGCCTTATCGAGAAAAAGCGTATGGGACGCGCCTGTTCCCAGGTCAAAAACCCTGAGGCCCAGGCAGCGCATCATGATGGCAAGAAGGTTCTTGTGTATGTCTTCGTACTCGCCTTCTACTGTCCCCAGCACGACAGAGCCCAGGGTCCGGGAATACGAGGTGTCTATGGCGGCCTGTATGTTCCGTATGCCCCGGTTAAGGGCCCTGGCCGCCATGCGTATTTCGGGAATAAGCATTTCCCGGTTTCTGTACCTTGATTCCGCCGATTCTATGCCGGCGATAAGACCCTGTCTTACTATAGCTTCCGCGCTGTAGTTTTCTTCAAGCGCGCGGTTTACCAAAACCGAAGTCGCGGCGGCGTCGCCTGATACGAGTTGTTCTGAAATCTGATCCAGGTTCATAGCATACCTCCTGTGCGTTTCCGTTATTTTCCTACCAGGCCGCGGTAATGTTCGGAAAAATTCTCTTCTGAAATTTCCGAGACGGTTCCGCCTCCCTGTTCCCTGAACTTACCCGGACTTACTCCGGTAAAACTTTTGAAAATTTTGGAGAACCAGCTCTGGTCCTCAAAGCCGCAGGCTCCGGCAATATCGCTGATGGCCGTTTTTGTGCCGGTAAGGAGGCGGCTTGCCTCTTCTACCCTGAGGCGGTTGAGGTAACTTGACAGGTTCTCTCCCATTTCGTTTTTGAATACCGTACTAAAGTACGGCGCCGAAAGGCCCGATACCTCGGCGATTTCCTTGAGGCTGATTTTACGGGTATAGTTTTCCCAGATGAACCATTCGGCTTTCTGCAGCGCCGACGCGTGGCGTATTCCCTGAAAGGAGAAAATCTGTCCGGTCATGCGTTCCAGTATGGTATGGAGTACATCGGTCAATTCTTCTATGCTCTGGGTTTCCTGTATGCGCGTAAGGTACTGGTTGTTTATCTCAAGGATATTTTCCTCCGCGTTGCCGGGGCTGACCGCCGCCCTGGAAAGAAGCACTACAAGTTCTATGGCCCGGTACTGTATGGACTTAAACTGGTCGGGATTGGTAAAGAGCAGTATGCCCAAAAGCTCATTGAGTATTTTCCGCCCCGCGTCCTCATCGCCCCTCCTCAATGCCGAAAGGAGCATCTTTTCCTTGTCGAGGGGATAAGGCGGAAAGGGTCCTTCGGGAGGGTACTGCTTTTTAAGTATCGAAAGCTGTTCCGAAATACGGGCCTGCTGCTGGGAACGCCTTTTGAGGGTTTCGTGGTAATCTTCGCTTTCCCTGGAAAGTGATTCGGCTATGATGAGGAGCAGTTCGGCCAATGCCCTGATGTGTTCCGGTTCTCCACGGGGAAACCGGGAAAAGTGTTCGAGAAGTTTTTCTTCGTCCAGTTCCCCGCGGCTCATTTCCATGAGGGTTGCCACGGTTTCTTTTTTGTCCACGCCAAGAAAACCGGAACATAAAAGTGAACCGGCAAAGCGGCTGCTGGAAAAGAGGGGGCTGGTCCAGAACATAAAGCCCAGGTCGCAGGTATAGATATAGGAGCCGCAGAAACGGTATGACTCCTTGATGGCGTTGATATGCATATCCCTGCATGGATGGCCTGAGAGGTCGATAATATCCTTTACCTCGCTCTGCCCGTTCAGGTACTTCATGCAGTAAAGGCAGGTGTTTTCCCCGCTTGTCATTTCGCGGAACATTTCAGGTATGGGCATAAAATTTTCGTCTATGACGCAGACCGCGGCCCCTGTTGCCTGCCCGTAGGCCGCCGCTTCCTTTAATGCCTCAAGAAGCAGGGGATTGGTTTTTGCTCCTTTAAGCGCCGAAACGGATTTTTTGTCTGTCATCGAGGGGTCCTTCACGCTTTCCCTGTTCCCGGAATTTACCGGGGCTCATACCGGTATGGAGCTTGAATATTTTGGAAAACCAGCTTAAATCTTCAAAGCCGCAGTCCCCGGCTATGGCGGTGAGGGACTGTCTTGTTTCCGCGAGCATGGAGGCGGCCCGGTTCACCCTCAGTTGATTCAGGTGGACCGAAAGATTTTCCCCCATTTCTTCCTTAAAAATTGTGCTGAAGTAGGGCGCGGACAGGCCCGAAGCGCCGGCGATTTCCTTGAGGCTGATTTTGCGGGTATAGTTTTCCCAGATAAAGCGTTCGGCCCTTCGCAGCGCCGAGGCGTGACGCAGCCCCCTGAAAGAGAAAATCTTGCCTCCTACGCGTTCCAGGTTGTAGTGCAGCACCTCTGAAAGGTCATCGGGCCCTTTGGCTTCCTGTATATAGCGGAGGCAGCGGTCATTGGCCGTCAGAATATCGCCGTTGTCCGTGTCCGGGGTTTTCATGGCCGCCCTGGAAAGCAGGGTCAACAGTTCTATGGACCGGTGCCGCATGACGGCGAAATTTTCCTGCCCGGAAAAGAAATTTTTGACAATTTCATTGAGGAGCCTGCGCCCTGTCTCAATGTCCCCCCTTCTCAGGGCCGCCAGCAGCGTTTTTTCCTTGTCAAAGGGGTAGGCCGAAGGCCGCGTCCCGTCCTGAGGCCCGCCTGATTTTTCCCTTATGATGTTCCGCGAATCATTATGGGGCATACAGGCGTACTTTGACACCTGTTCAGCGCAGACGCGGAGCATACAGGCCAGGGCCTTTACTTCGTCATGCGTTTTTTCGGGGATATTCTTATAGAGTTTCATGGCTTCCCCGGCGGAAAGGCTGCCCCGGCTCATGGCGCTTATGTTTTCCGCCGCCTCGTTACGCGTTATACCCAGCACCTTGCCGGCAATCAGGGCGCCGTAGCGGCGGCCGTTGCAGTAGATGGGGCTTGTCCAGTGTATCAGCCCCGCCTTGCAGGTAAAAATGTAGGTTCCCCCGTTCTCCCGCGCTCTGGCAAGATACTCAGTGCTGACAGAAGTACAGGGATACTCGTGGCTGTTCCCGCCCCTTGTTTTCCGGCGCTGGGCGGAATCGCCGGCCTCTTCGTGATGCCATTGGGTACAAAGCCCCCGGAAGGGGCAGAGATCCCCGCAGGCAGACCCGCCCAGCATATATCCGGTATGATCAAGAATCGCGCTGCCCACTCCGGACGCGGTATGGTAGAAAGAAACGGTCTCCCGCGCCTTGAGAAGCAGCGGTTCCCATTCCCTCCGTTTAATGATATTTGAGACTATTTTTAAACTGACGGCGCCCATGGCACACCTCCATATCTTAGCATTTTACGGAAGTAATTGGAACGAAATACACCCGAACGGCGTAAAAACTTCTTTTTTTTCAAAACTTTAAAAATTGTTATAAAAGGCCGGTTTCCAGGTAAGATATGACAGGTTCTGTTTAAGAACGTTCTTACGGAAGGAGTCCCATTTTTGTAGCTATGCGTATCGCGTCGGCCCGGTTAAGCGCCCTGAGTTTGTGGTAAATGGTATGTATGCTGTTTTTTATGCTGCCCTCGGGCCTGTCCGTTTCCCTGGCGATTTCGTCCCGGGTAAAACCCTGGGAAAGGAGGGTCAGGATTTTTCTCTCCCGCCTGGTAAGGTAGACGGCCGCCGCGCCGCCGTCCCTGTTTTCGGCGTCCTGCCGGTAGGGCGCCGCGGCAGCGGCAAGTCTTTTCCCGTAAGCCGAGGCCCTGCTCCGTATGGATTCAAGCCAGTCGCGGGGAATGACGCGGTTGTCCCCGTTAATCGCGTCGGAAACCAGGAGCCGCATGTCGTCTCCCATTTCTATAAAGGGCATGGTAAGGGCATTGGACGCCGCCGCTTCCCAGGCCTTTTCCAGGCAGCGCAGCGCGCCGGGGCGGTCGCCTGTCCGCCGCCGCGATGCCGCCTCAAGGCAGGTCATCTCCAGCACTTCAATGAGAAAATGCCCCTGTCCCGGTTTGTATTCCTTGCGGGCTATAATAGCGAATATGTCATTGTAGTGCCCTGAAGCAAACAGGTACTTTGCCCGCACCAGGAGTTCAAGAATGTGAAACGCGGAATTTATATCGTTATCGTCAAAATCGTTTTTGAGCCAGTGGCCGACCTTT
>JAIRXO010000131.1 GCA_031268255.1 Spirochaetaceae bacterium | reverse complement strand
GGTGACTGACACCGTTCGCGGTCACGAAGAGAAGAAAACTTCTTCGACTCCGTGGTAAAATTTCTTGAATTGTGTACTATGCCTGTCTGGCTTCACCTGGGGCGGCCCTTCGAGGCACGACGGCATACTGTGGCCTGAGTTTGGCCTACGCCTTGCCGCATTTATCAGAGAGACGCCATACGCCTTGCTATGGCGCTTTTTCGGGCGGGGGGTAGGCGCAACCCGTGTTTGCGCCGTAGGGGGGCGCGACAAAAAAGGCGGCAACGGCGGACGGCGGCGGGGAAATGCGCCCCCCTTCATGTGCGTATTCTTTTTGCTTCCTTATCTTCGACCTTGTGGTAAAAGTCCGTGTGGTTGGTGAGGTCGGTGGTTAATCTTCGTGGTAAAATTTTTTCTTGTTTAAACCTTTTGGAGCAAGTTCTCTTGACATTTTTTTTTATTTTTGATAGAGTAGGGCTTCTTGACGAAGCGGTTTTGCGGGGCCTGCGGGTTTCCGCGTATAATAGCGGTCCCGGACCATTGGGTTCGGGGTCAATGAGAACGAGGACTGACTCCGGTATTCACTACTAATGGGGTCTCTTGTGGTAGACAGCCCAATATATGGGGGGCCTACGGTGTTTTTGTGTCGAAAAGCGGCGCTTATGGCAGGCCGCTGATATTGAAAGGGAGTTTTTAGTTCATGCCTACTATTAACCAGTTGGTCCGTTTTGGCCGTCAGGGGATTACCTCAAAAACCAAATCTCCTGCCCTTCAGTCCTGTCCGCAGAAGCGGGGGGTATGTACCCGCGTAATGACTGTTACGCCCAAAAAGCCCAATTCGGCGCTGCGCAAGGTGGCCCGTGTCCGTCTTTCCCATGGTACCGAAGTAACCGCCTATATTCCCGGCATAGGGCATAACCTCCAGGAACACTCGGTGGTGCTGGTCAGGGGAGGGCGCGTCAAGGACCTTCCGGGCGTGCGGTATCATATTATCCGGGGCGCCAAGGATACGCTGGGCGTACAGGACCGCAAGCGGGCCCGTTCAAAATACGGCGCCAAACGGCCCAAGGCATAAAAGTTTTATTATATTGAGGAAATTATGGGAAGAAAAAAGAAAACTATAGACAGGGGAATTTTACCTGATCCCAAATACAACAGCGTGGTGCTTTCCAAATTTGTAAACCGCATGATGTGGCAGGGCAAGCGTTCCATCGCCCTCCGTATTGTTCATGGGGCGCTTAGTACCCTGGGAACCAAGGCGGACAAGGAGCCCCTTGAGGTATTCCTCAAGGCTATAGAGAATGTAAAGCCTGCGGTGGAGGTTAAATCCCGCCGGGTCGGAGGCGCGACCTATCAGGTTCCGGTCGAAATAAGGGAGTCCCGGAGGGAGGCTCTGGGTATGCGGTGGATTATCAACGCTGCCAGGCTCCGTTCGGGCCATGAGATGAGCGAGAGGCTTGCCTCGGAACTCCTGGATGCGTATAATAACACCGGTACGGCTTTCAAGAAAAAAGAGGATACCCATAAAATGGCGGATGCCAACAAGGCTTTTGCCCATTACCGGTGGTAGGATAAAAACCCGAGGGTTTTTGTATTGAAGTTTTGCAGGGCAAAACTTCACGAGTTGGCGGATGTACCCTCCGGGGCAGGTTTTTCAAAATCATGGATTTTGAAAGGCCTTGATATTTGAAATAAATAATCCGGCTTTGCCGGATTGCATAAGCGCCGGGCGTAAGCCTTAAGGAGGTGGACAGACAATAACATGGTTACGGTACATTTTACCGGATTTGTTCACCAGTAGTTTAAGAACCGGCGCGGAGCCTGTGAAGAACCGGATAAAGGTTGTTCACTGTTCCAAACCGATCATTAGAAAACCGGCAGTGATCTAGTGGGATAGGTGGAGAGGGCCGAGAGCGGGACTCAAGCGGAGTTTCTGTATCTTTCGGCAGCGTTTTCCTTCTATATTTCTATCCACAAGACACTGAAAATCAAAACCCGTTCCGGTATCGGAAAGGGAGGAGCGGATATTGGACCGTTTTTCCAAATAAATAGTTTTGTGTGCCCATAGGAGTAAGGAGGACACGTAATGGCAAAGGATAAGTTTAATAGAACCAAGGTTCACATGAACGTAGGCACGATAGGACACGTCGATCACGGAAAGACCACCCTTTCTGCCGCTATCACCATGTATTGCGCCAAAAAATACGGCGACAAGATCATGAAGTACGATGAAATCGATAACGCCCCCGAGGAAAAGGCCCGCGGTATCACCATCAATACCCGGCATCTGGAGTATCAGTCCGAAAAGCGGCACTATGCCCACATCGACTGTCCCGGACACGCCGACTATATCAAGAACATGATCACCGGCGCCGCCCAGATGGACGGTGCTGTCCTGGTTGTGTCGGCTCCCGACTCTGTCATGCCCCAGACCCGCGAACATATCATCCTGGCCCGTCAGGTAGGCGTACCCAGCATGATAGTGTTTCTCAACAAGGTTGACCTGGTTGACGATCCTGAGCTTCTTGCGCTGGTCGAAGAAGAAATACAAGACGTGCTTACCACCAAGGGTTTCCCCGGCAACGAGATTCCCATTATCAAGGGTTCGGCCTTTAAGGCCATGTCCGAGCCGGACAATCCAGAGGCGACCGCCTGTGTCGAGGAACTGCTTACCGCCATGGACAGCTATTTCCCCGATCCGGTCAGGGACAGCGACAAGCCCTTCCTCATGCCCATAGAAGACGTGTTTACCATCCCCGGACGGGGTACGGTTGTTACCGGCAAGATAGAGCGCGGGATTATCAAGCTCAACGAAGAAATCGAAATCGTCGGCATCAAACCCACGCAGAAAACCGTTATTACCGGCATCGAAATGTTCAACAAGCTCCTTGACGAAGGCCAGGCCGGCGATAATGTCGGCACCCTGCTCAGGGGCATTGATAAAAAGGAAGTCGAGCGCGGACAGGTTCTGGCCAAGCCCGGTTCCATCACCCCCCACAGCAAGTTTAAGGGCCAGATTTACTGCCTCTCCAAGGAAGAGGGCGGAAGGCACAGCCCCTTCTTTACCGGCTACCGGCCCCAGTTCTACTTTAGGACGACGGATATTACCGGAACGGTCAAGCTGCCTGAGGGCAAGGAAATGGTGATGCCCGGAGACAATACCGAAATTTTCGGCGAGCTGATTCACCCCATTGCCATGGAAAAGGGACTTCGTTTTGCTATCCGCGAAGGCGGCCGAACCGTCGCTTCCGGGCAGGTTGTCGAGATCGTTGAATAAGCCCTTTTACCAAAGGCAGGGGCGGCCGCGTATAGGCGCGGCCGCGGCGTCCTGTCCCCTCTGGAGGAACAATGACTAAGGAGCGAATTCGCGTGCGGCTGCGCGGTTTCGATGTGGAATTAATCGATCAGAGCGCGAAGTCCATCGTACAGACGGTTCAGAAGGCCGGGGCTAAAGTTACCGGACCCATACCCCTTCCGACCCGCATCAACAAGGTGACGGTGCTTCGTTCTCCTCATGTGAACAAAAAGGCCCGCGAGCAGTTTGAGATGCGGACGCACAAGAGGCTGATTGATATTATAGATCCTTCCACGGAAGTGATGGACTCGCTTATGAAGCTGGAACTTCCCGCCGGTGTGGATGTTGAAATCAAGCAATAGGGCTTGCCGGACAAGCCCTGTAACAGACGGTCCCATGACCTTGGGATAGCGTGTAATGGAGTTTTAGGATGTTGGGTCTAATGGCCAAAAAAGTGGGCATGACACAGGTCTTTGACGACAGCGGTAATCTTGTGCCGGTTACGGTACTCCGCGTCGATCCGAATATTGTCATAGCCCAAAAAAAGAAAGACAGCGACGGTTATGCCGCCGTGGTACTTGGTGTGGATGACATGAAAGGCAGCAGGATTACCAAGCCCTATGCCGGTCAGTTCCCCCAGGAAATCAAGCCCAAAAAGCGGCTTCGGGAATTTCGTGATTTTGAAAAAGAAGTCGCCGTAGGCGATTCCCTGGGCGCCGAACTTTTTGAGGGATGCCGTTATGTGGATGTTACCGGCATCTCCAAGGGCAAGGGCTTTCAGGGTGTCGTAAAGCGATGGGGTTTCGGCGGTGGCCGCAGTACCCACGGTTCCAAGTTTCACAGGGAACCCGGTTCCACCGGGCAGTCAACCTATCCGGGCAAGACCTTTAAGAACGTCAAGATGCCCGGACACATGGGCAACGAGCAGGTTACTGTACTCAGCCTCAAGGTGATCAAGCTGGATCTTGACAAGCATCTTATCATGGTATCAGGCGCTGTCCCCGGCATCAACAAGGGAACGGTAATAGTCCGTACCGCGGTAAAGAGATAGCGGGGGGAAGTGATGAATCGCACAGTGTATTCCAAAGACGGTAAAGAACTTCGTACCATAGAACTTTCTGACGCCGTGTTCGGCCTCCCGGTAAACGAAGACGTAATCTGGTATGCCATCAATAACGAACTTGCCAACAAGCGGCTGGGTACGGCCTGTACCAAGGACCGCGGAGAAGTTCATGGCTCAAACGCCAAACCCTACAAACAAAAGGGAACGGGCCGCGCCCGCCGGGGCGATAAAAAGTCCCCCCTCCTGGTAGGCGGCGGTACTGTTTTCGGGCCCAAGCCGAAGGACTATTCCTTCAAGCTGCCAAAAAAGGCAAAACGGCTTGCCATGAAGAGCATATTAAGCCTCAAGGCCCAGAACGAAAGCCTTAAAATTGTGGAAGATTTTTCCATTGAGTCAGGAAAGACCAAGGACCTGGCGGCCCTGCTTGGCAATTTCGGCCCCGGAGAAAGAACGGTAGTCATACTCAAGGATGACGATCCCAGGGTAAAGAGGGCGGGGGCCAATATCCCCTGGCTGTCTTTCCTTTCGTATAAGCGCCTCAGGGCCCATGACTTGTTCTATGGCCGCAGGGTGCTGGTCCTCGAAACCGCGGCAAAGAACCTTAACGAGTTCTACAGCCCTGAGGACGATAAAGCCGGGGAGGCTGTCTGATGCTGTACGAGCAGATACTTATAGAACCGGTGCTTTCCGAAAAGGCCAATTTGATGCGGGAAGAAGGAAAGTACGTTTTTAAGGTTCTTCCTTCAGCGACAAAGATTCAGGTAAAAGAAGCGGTGCGCAGGCTTTTTAATGTGCATCCTGTTTCCTGTACCATTATGGTGGTGGGCGGCAAGCCGAAACGGCAGCGCAACAAGGCGGGGTATACTTCAAACTGGAAGAAGGCCATAGTCCGTCTGCCCAAAGATGAAAAGATCAGCATCTTTGAAGGTGTATAGTTATGGGAATTAAAACATACAAGCCCATCACCGCGGGTATGCGGAGCTGGCAGAGCCTTGATTTTTCGGACCTGACAAAGGGTGCGGAACCGCAGAAACGCCTTACCTCAGGCCGCGCCGAAAAGGCCGGACGGGATGCCAATGGCCGCATCAGCGTATGGCACAAAGGCGGGGGGCACAAACGCCGCTACCGGACCATTGATTTTAAGCGGGACAAGATAGGCATACCCGGCAAGGTTGTTTCAATAGAATACGATCCAAACCGGAGCGCCAATATTGCCCTTGTTTCATACGTTGACGGAGAGAAGCGTTATATCATCGCCCCCAAGGGCCTTGTTTCAGGCGCCTCGATAATGAGCGGCCCTGCCGCGGCCATAGAGCCGGGCAACGCCCTTCCTCTGGAAAACATACCCCTGGGTTTTACGGTCCACAATGTGGAACTTACCCTGGGCAGGGGCGGGCAGATGGTCCGTTCAGCCGGAGTGGGCGCCCTCATAGCCGCCAAGGAGGGGGATTATGTTACCCTCCGTCTCCCGTCGGGAGAGATGCGCATGGTCTTTAAAAAATGTTACGCCACCATAGGTGTCGTGGGCAATGAGGACCACATGAACGTGCAGCTTGGCAAGGCGGGCCGCAAACGCTGGCTTGGCATACGGCCCACTGTACGCGGTATGGCCATGAACCCTGTAGACCACCCCCACGGCGGCGGCGAAGGAAAGAACAAGGGCATACACCCGGTGACCCCCTGGGGTCAGCCGACCAAGGGATACAAGACCCGGAATAAGCACAAACCCTCAGGCCGCTTCATCGTAAGCCGGGGCAAGAAAAAGTAGGAAGGGAGTATGTCAAGATCCATTAAGAAAGGGCCTTTCATCGAAAAGAGCCTGTATAAAAAGGTTTTGGAAATGGCCAAGAGCGGGGAGCGGAAGATGATTAAAACCTATTCCCGCTGTTCCACAATTATTCCCGAAATGGTCGGCGGGACGATTTCAGTGTACAACGGCAAAACCTGGGTACCGGTTTATGTAACCGAAAACCTGGTCGGCCACAAACTTGGGGAATTCGCTCCTACCCGTATTTTCCGGGGGCACGCGGGTTCGGACAAGAAGGCTGCAAAGGCGTAGGCGGTAATATGGAAACAAAGAGCGGTTATAAAGCGGTTACAAAGTATCTTCTCGTTTCTCCCCATAAAATACGGCCTGTGGCGGACCTGATACGCCGCAAGACCTATCCCGAGGCGGTATCCATTCTGGAGAATATGCCCCACAAGGGCGCAAAGCTCATCGGCAAGACGGTAAAGTCGGCGGCGTCAAACGCCCTTTCCCGGAACAAACAGCTTGCCGAGGACATGCTTTATATCAGGGAAATAAAGGTTGATGACGGCCCCCGCATGAAGCGGATATGGTTCCGCGCCAGGGGCCGCGCCGATATGCTTCTTAAAAGAATTTGCCACATTACCGTTGTGGTTGACGAAACCGGCGCCGGCGCTCAAGGCCGGCCTGCTGCCGGAAAGGCGGGGAAATAACGTGGGCCAGAAAGTAAATCCCATCGGACTGAGGGTAGGCATTAACAGAACCTGGGCTTCCCGCTGGTATGTGGACCCCAAGGAATACGCCGATACCCTGCACGAGGACATCAAGCTGCGAAAATTCATCCTCAGTATGAGCGAGACAAAGGGGGCGGATATTGCCGAGCTTGAGATCATACGGCATCCCCAGAGAATTACCATCGTTATTCATACTGCCCGTCCGGGAGTCATCATCGGAATCAAGGGCGCCAATATCGAAAAGATAGGCAACGCGCTCCAGAAATTCGTATCAAAGAAAATTCAGATAAAGATAAAAGAAGTCCGTAACGCCGATAACAACGCCCAGATTATAGCCCAGAACATAGCCCGGCAGCTTCTTGCCCGTTCTTCGTTCAGGAGAACCATGAAGCAGGCCATCACCAACGCGATCAAAAAGGGCAATGCCCAGGGCGCCAAGGTCAGGCTTTCCGGCCGTCTTGGCGGCGCGGAAATGTCCCGTACCGAAGAGGCCAAGGAAGGGCGGGTGCCCCTCCATACCCTCAGGGCGGACATTGATTACGGTTTTGCCGAGGCCCATACCACCTTTGGCTCCATAGGGGTGAAGGTGTGGGTGTATAACGGCATGAAGTACGGCAAGGAACAGAAGGAAGACGCGGGCGTCCTGGTGCGTAAACGGCGCGAGCGCGGCGCTGTAAGGAGCGAGTAATGCTGAGTCCCAAACGTGTAAAATACCGCAAGATACAGCGGGGTAATATGCCCGGTAACGCGACCAGATGCAATACCGTGGCTTTTGGCGATTACGCCCTGGTGGCCATGGACAGAATGTGGATTACCAACAGGCAGATAGAAGCCGCCCGTATCGCCTTGAACCGCCATATCAAGCGCGGCGGAAAGGTGTGGATAAGGATTTACCCTGACAAGCCCTATACAAAGAAGCCCGCGGAAACCCGCATGGGCAAGGGCAAGGGCGCTCCCGAATACTGGGTCGCCGTGGTAAAGCCGGGCACGGTGATGTTTGAGCTTGGCGGCATTGACAAAAAGCTCGCCGAAGAAGCCATGCATCTTGCCGGCGCAAAACTGCCCATCAGGACCCGGTTTGTATGCCGGGCGGACTTTGAGCTGGGAGCCTAGGAGTAGCGATATGAAGAATTCCTTCAAGAACCTGAGCCTGCCCGAACTGAAGGCAAAGCGGGACGAACTCAGTAAAAAGTATATGGAACTTCGCTTTCAGATGGTTGTGGGTCATGTGGATAACCCGCTGCAGAAGCGGGTCATGCGCCGGCAGATAACCCGCCTTAATACCCTGATTGGCGCTGCCGAAACTGCGGCGGCAAGAGCCTAGAGCGGATGGAAGAGGAGCAGAGCATGGCAGAAGCGGTCAGAAGTGCCAAAAAGGAATTTGTGGGGATAGTGAAGAGCGACAAGATGGAAAAGACCATTGTCGTCGCCGTGGCCAATAAAGCCCTTCATCCCCTTTACAAGAAGTACGTTACCCGGACCAAAAAACTCAAGGCCCATGACGAAAAGAACGAGGCCCATGTGGGTGACCGGGTTAGGGTTATCGAATGCCGTCCTCTCAGCAGGGAAAAGTGCTGGAGGCTGGCGGAAATTATCGAAAAGGCGCGGTAGGAGTCAGCATCATGATTCAGGTAGAAAGTTTCCTTAACGTGGCGGATAACTCCGGCGCCAAAATAGTCCAGTGTATCAAGGTGCTTGGCGGCTCCAAACGGAGATACGCCGGCATAGGGGATATTATTGTGGTGGCGGTCAAGGATGCCCTGCCCACATCCACCATAAAGAAAGGCACCGTGGAGAAGGCGGTCGTGGTCAGAACCCACAAGGAATACCGCCGGCCCGACGGAACCTATATACGGTTTGATGACAACGCCTGTGTCATCATTGACGCCAACAAGAACCCCAAGGGCAAACGTATCTTCGGACCCGTGGCCCGGGAACTCAGGGAGAAGGATTATATGAAGATCGTGTCCCTCGCCCCTGAGGTGTTATGAAACGCGGTTTCATCCTGGCGGATTTTAACAGAAGGTAGGTAGGTATGGCTGAAGCGGCGCATAAATACAAGATAAAGAAGGACGATACGGTCCAGGTCATTGCCGGCAAGGACAAGGGCAAACGGGGGAGAATTCTTAAAGTCCTCCGCGACAAGGACCGGGTGGTGGTAGAAGGGCTTAATATAGTAAAAAAAGCCATGAAACGGCGGAACCAGCAGGACCGGGGCGGTATAGTCGAGATCGAAGCGGCGATACACAGCTCCAATGTCATGATTGTGTGCAAAAAATGCGGTCCCGTCAAAATAGGCTATAAACTCGGGGATAAAAAAGTGCGCGTATGCAGGAAGTGCGGGGAGGCGTTATGAAAGACTACGAACCGCGGCTCAAAAAAATTTACCGGGACCAGGTAGCGCCGGAGCTTTTTAAGGAATTTGGCTATTCGTCGGTCATGCAGACCCCCAGGCTCGAAAAAATAGTGGTCAGCATGGGCGTCGGCGAGGCCATCCAGAACAAGAAACTCCTTGACGCGGCCATTGACGATCTGACCCTCATTACCGGGCAGAAGGCTGTCAAGACAAAGGCGCGGAAGAGTATCGCAAACTTCAAGATACGCGCCGGGCAGGAAATCGGGGCTAAAGTAACCCTGCGGGGCACCATGATGTACGAATTCCTTGACCGGCTGGTCAATGTCGCCCTGCCCCGTGTCAAGGACTTCCGGGGAGTTAATCAGAACGCCTTTGACGGTCACGGAAATTATTCGCTTGGCATCACCGAGCAGATTATTTTTCCCGAAATCGACTTTGATAAGATCGAAAGGGTGGCGGGGCTTAATATCGCCATTATTACTACGGCAAAGACCGACGCGGAGGCCAAGGCCTTCCTCGCCAAGTTCGGCATGCCCTTCAGAAAGTAGGGGGAGAATGTATGGCAAGAAAAGCGATGATAATCAAGGCGCTGCGGACGCCAAAATATAAGACGAGAAAGGTGAACCGCTGCCGCATCTGCGGGAGAGCCAGAGGGTATCTCCGAAAATTTGAGATGTGCCGTCTTTGTTTCAGACAGCTCGCCAGTGAAGGGCTTATCCCGGGCGTTACAAAATCAAGCTGGTAAGGTAGGAGTACAGGATGAGCGTTTCTGATCCCATTGCGGATATGCTGACCAAAATCCGGAATGCCGGTATGGCAAAGCATGAGAAGGTTGATATCCCTACCTCAAAGTTGAAACTTGAAATCGTCAAGATTTTAAAGACAGAAGGGTATATCAAGAATTTCAAGAAGATAAGCCAGGAAGGAAATAATTCCATCAGGGTGTTCCTTAAATATGATGAGGCGGCCTTTCCGGTTATCCACGGCATCGAAAAGGTGTCCAAACCCGGAAGGCGGGTCTATATGGGCTATAAGTACATGCCCAGGGTGTACAACGGCTATGGAACCCTGATTGTTTCCACGTCGATGGGCGTTACCACCGGCAGGAAGGCCGCCGAAAAGAAGGTCGGCGGAGAAGTTATCTGCACCATCTGGTAAGGGGAGTTTATGTCGCGTATCGGAAAAATTCCGGTCAGGATTCCCGAAGGGGTCAAGGTCAGCTTCAAGGACGAAGTAATGACCGTTGAGGGGCCCAAGGGAAAACTGACCCAGAAGTATCACCCGGTGATATCTTTTACCCCCCAGGGTAACGAGATTGTCGTCGACCGGGCCAATGAGGAAAAGCAGACCAAGTCTTTTCATGGCTTATACAGGAATCTGCTTAACAATATGGTAACCGGCGTATCCTCAGGCTTTACCAAAACCCTGGTGATTACCGGCGTTGGATACAGGGCCGAGATACAGGGCAAGCTCCTGGTGTTAAGCCTTGGCTACTCAACCGATATATATGTGGGAATCCCCGAGGGTATCTCCGCCGCTTCTGATGCCGGCGGCAAACTTACCATTTCCGGGATAGATAAACAAAAGGTAGGCGAGTTTGCCTCCCAGATCCGCAAGTTCCGGCTCCCCGAACCGTACAAGGGCAAGGGTATACGGTACGACGACGAACATATCCGAAGGAAGGTCGGCAAGTCAGGTGTTAAATAGGCTGCCGGTGGGTGCGGAAAGGAGTAGACTGAAGCTATGCTGCGAAAATTGATAGAGAAAGACAGAAAACGGCTTAAACGGAAGATTCATATACGCAAGAGGATTTCCGGTACAGCCGAAAAACCCCGGATGAGCGTTACCCGGAGCAACCGGTCCATGTCCATTCAGGTTATTGATGATAACAAGGGACATACCCTTATCTCCGCGTCAACCCTGGAAAAAGAACTCCGGGGCATCAAGCGGAATACGGAAGGCGCCGCACAGTTGGGCGAACTTATGGGGAAGCGGCTTTTGGAAAAGAATATCAAGACAGTTGTTTTTGACCGGAACGGGTATCTGTACCACGGCATAGTCAAAGCCATGGCGGACGGCGCCCGTAAAGCCGGGATAGAGTTCTAGGGGGGCGGGATGGAGCGTTCGAGGAACAGGGATGGCCGGGATGGCCGCGAAAAGAAATACGAGGAAAAAGAATATATCGAGAAGCTGGTAAAACTTAACCGTACCGCCAAGGTCGTCAAGGGTGGCCGGCGCTTTTCTTTCTCCGCCCTTACCGTGGTCGGCGACCGCAAGGGCAATGTGGGTTTCGGGTTCGGCAAGGCAAATGATGTTTCCGAGGCCATACGAAAGAGTATAGACAAGGCCAAGCGGAATTTTATACGGCTTCCGGTCAAGAACGGGACCATACCCCACGAGATAGAAGCGACTTTTAAGGCGTCCCGGGTGCTTCTTAAACCCGCCTGTTCGGGGACAGGCATCATAGCCGGAGGCCCCGTGCGGGCCATTATGGAAGCGGGCGGCGTTACCGATGTGCTTTCAAAATCCCTGGGCGCCCCGAGCCAGTACAATGTGGTCAAAGCGACTTTTGAGTGCATACGGTCCATGATGGACGCCAAGACTATGGCAAAGAACAGGGGTAAATCCCTCAAGGAATTGTGGGGGTAATTATGGCAAAAATAAAAATCAGCCTGATACGGAGTACCATCGGGGCTCTTCCCAAGCAGCGGGCCACGGTTCGTTCTTTGGGACTCAGGAAAATAGGGTCTTCGGTAGAACAGGAAGCAAGTCCTGAAATACTGGGGATGGTCAGGGTAGTTTCCCATCTGGTTAAGGTGGAAGAACTTTCAAACGCCTGATGCGTTTGAAACGAGGAGTATAGAATGGCTGAAGCGGCAAAAGCTCCGGCGGACTTTAACCTTCACGCACCGGAAGGCGCGAACAAAAGGCGGCGTATTCTGGGCCGCGGACAGGGTTCGGGCCGGGGCACGACGGCGGGAAAGGGCAACAAGGGACAGAAATCCCGTTCAGGCGGCAAGACGTATGTCGGATTTGAGGGCGGCCAGATGCCCCTGTACCGGCGCCTTGCCCACCGGGGATTTTCCAATCATCCGTTCAAAAAGGAATACCAGGTAGTTAATCTGGGCGCCATAGACGAGCGTTATGTTGACGGCGAAACCGTGGACAGCGCGAGCCTCATACGCAAAGGGCTTGTCAAAGGGGCAAAGCCGGTAAAGATACTTGCCGACGGGGATTTTTCGCGGAAGCTGACCTTTAATGTGGCCGCTATTTCGGCATCGGCCAAGGAAAAGGCCGAAAAGGCCGGCAGCACGGTAAGTATCCCCGCCGCTCCGGCAGGGCCAAAAAAATAAGGGTATAGGGATATTGCATGGCTAATCCACTGGTTGGTATTTTCAGAGTCAAGGAACTCAGGGAACGGATTATTTTCACTACAGTGATGCTGGTGGTTTTCCGTCTTGGGGCGGTGCTTCCCATTCCGGGCATCAATGTGCAGGTGCTGAATAATTACTTCACCGATATGCAGAATTCCGGTAACGCCATCATTGACTATCTGGACTTTTTTGCCGGCGGCGCTTTTTCAAACTTCTCGGTGTTCATGCTGGGTATCATGCCGTATATTTCCATGTCCATCATCATGCAGCTTCTGATAATAGTCTTTCCCAAGCTCAAGAAAATATCGGAAGAAGAAGGGGGCAGGAAAAAGATACAGTCTTACCAGCGCATAGGAACGGTGGGAATCTGCCTTATCCAGTCCTTCGCGGTAAGCCAGTACGCGGCCAATATATCCCGGTCGGTGGACAATCTTTTGAGCCTGCCGATGGTGCAGTTTACCCTCCTCTCCATGCTTACGGTTACCACAGGAACCATGTTCCTCATGTGGATAGGCGAACAGATAACCCAGCGGGGCATAGGCAACGGCATATCCCTCCTGATTTTCGCCGGCATTGTGGCCAGGCTTCCCCGGGCCGTATACGAAGTCCGGCAGCGGGTTGTCAACGGAACCCTTAATCTTGTTTTTGTCATTGTGGTCTTTGTGATGTTTGTGGCCATAGTCGCCCTGGTTGTTTTTGAGCAGCAGGGCCAGCGGAAAATATCGGTCCATTACGCCAAACGGGTCGTAGGGCGGAAAATGTACGGAGCCCAGAATACCTATATCCCCTTCAAGATAAATCCGTCAGGGGTTATTCCGGTCATCTTTGCTTCTTCGATATTGACCTTTCCGATTCAGATAGCCTCTACCATAGGGTCCAATGTAGCCTGGCTCGCGGCAGTTTCCCGGGCGCTTGACCCCCAGGGGTTTTTGTACAATCTTTTATATGTCCTCCTCATTGTGTTTTTCGCGTATTTCTACACACAGGTAAGCCTAAACCCCGTGGAAATCGCCAAGAACATACGGGAGAACGGCGGTTCCATACCGGGTATCAGGACCGAACGCATCGAGGAGTATCTTACAAAGATACTTAACCGTATTGTGCTTCCCGGTTCACTTTATTTGGCGATAATTGCGGTACTGCCGCAGATTATTCAAATGCTTTTTGACTTTCCCGCCTCAATTTCGTACCTCATGGGCGGTACTTCGCTCCTCATTCTTGTGGGCGTAGACCTGGATACCATGAGTCAGATTGAGGCCCTCCTCAAGATGCACCATCATGAGGGACTGACCAGGCGGGGAAGATTACGGGGACGTAACCTCTAGGAGACACAGGATGAAAGTCAGGACGAGCGTTAAACCGATTTGCGATAAATGCAAGGTGATTAAACGGAACGGAATTATCCGTATCATTTGTCAGAATCCGAAACATAAGCAGAAGCAGGGCTAGGGGGTTAGGATGGCACGTATAGCGGGGGTTGACCTCCCGAACAAGCATGTGAATATCGCGTTGACCTACATCTACGGAATAGGCCGGGCCAGCGCGGACCAGATATGCCAAAAGGCAAAAATAGACCCCATGCGCCTTATCAATGACCTGTCCCAGGAAGAGCTTAACGGACTGAGACAGTTCCTTGAGAACGAATACAAGGTCGAAGGGCGGCTCCGCACTGAAATCGCCCTGAATATCAAGCGGCTTATGGATATAGGCTGTTACCGGGGCTTACGGCACCGCAAGGGCCTGCCCCTGCGCGGCCAGCGTACCAGGACCAATGCCCGGACCAGAAAGGGCAAAAAGAAAACCGTAGCGGGCAAGAAGAAATAGCTTTCCATCCTGACGCTGTTTTGCCGGTGGGCAAAAAGTTTCGGGCGGGAGTTTTGGAAGACCGGGAATCCGCGGGGGGTTCCCGCGGCTGATAATTTGGAGGAGCGAGTGGCTGCCAGTACAAAGAAACGGAAAGAGAAAAAGTCCGTATATGAAGGGAATGTATACATACAGGCTACATTCAACAATACCATTGTTACTATAACCGATCTTATGGGAAACGCCATTTCCTGGGCAAGTTCGGGAGGACTTGGGTTCCGGGGGGCAAAAAAGTCAACGCCCTTTGCCGCCCAGTCGGTAACCGAGACAGCCGCCCAGAAGGCCCTCCAGGTAGGACTGCGGGAAGTGCATGTGTATGTAAAAGGCCCGGGCATAGGCAGGGAATCGGCGATACGCCAGCTTGGCGCCCTGGGCATCAAGGTAAAGTCGATAAACGACGTTACCCCCATTCCGCATAACGGCTGCAGGCCGAGAAAGACCCGCCGCATATAGCGGTCCGCAACCAGCGGCCCTCCTATAGCGGCCTTTTGGCGCTCAGGCGTCATTGATATTTTACAGGGAGAGAAATGTATGGCAAGATATACCGGACCTGTTTGTCGGCTCTGCCGGACGGAGCAGAAAAAGCTCATGCTTAAAGGCGACCGTTGCAAGAGCGATAAATGTCCCATCAATAAAAAACGTTCCGCGCCGGGCAAGGACCCCAAGGCCCGTCCGGGCAAGAGGTCTGATTACGGAATACAACTGCGGGAGAAGCAGAAATTCAAGAGAATTTACGGCATGCAGGAGAAGCAGTTCCATCTCTTTTTTGAAAGAGCCCTGCGTATGCCCGGCATCACCGGTGAGAATCTTTTTGCCCTCCTCGAACGGCGGCTTGATAATGTGGTCTACCGGCTCCGTTTTGCCACGAGCAGAAGCCAGGCCCGGCAGGTGGTTCTCCACGGCCATGTCCTGGTAAACGGACAGAAGGTTAATATTCCTTCTTTCCTGGTGCGTTCCAATGACGTAGTCGAAATAAAGGAGCCCAGCCGTAACCTCGTGATTGTAAAGGAAGCACTCAAGGAATACGGCAAGGCAGGAGTGATGCCCTGGCTGCAGCTTGATCCGGATGCCATGAAAGGAACTTTTATGGCCATCCCCAGGCGCAGCGATATTACTGATTTGGCGGATATCAAAGAACAGATGATTGTCGAATTCTATTCTAAATAAGGAGTTCCTATGGCCCGTAAGAACCTGCTTAAAGGATTCAAGCGTCCCAAAGGTATCACCTTTGAGCACGGCGAACTTAGATCAAATTATGGAAAGTTCATCGCCGCTCCC
>JAIRXO010000110.1 GCA_031268255.1 Spirochaetaceae bacterium | reverse complement strand
AACGGTGTCAGTCACCTTTTTTCACGATAAAAATTTATCCAGAAATTTGGTGCCTGGCACCGTTGCGGGGAAATGCGCAAGGGGTTGAAGCGGAAAGCCCGGTCCCCGCCGCAGGCGGGGATGCGCCCATATCCGTATGGATTAGTATATCAATCTTTTTGAAAAAACAACCTGGAATCAAAAAAGTACCAGGATCGGTTCATTGCACAAAGGGGTAAAATACGTTAGTATTCTTACAATACCTTAACTCGAGGAGTTTCCATGAAAATCGATCCTTCGTTAAAAAATCTCGCTGGTCTTTTCCCTGCCGCGTTCAGCGAGGACCAGAAGGCCAGGGCCCAGACTCTGTTCCTGAAAAACCTTTCCGCGTCGGCCCACCAGTTCTACGGCGGCAAGATGCAGACTGTACCCAAGTGCGGTATTTATGGTCTCGCCTGGTTCAATGTATGGTATACCCCCGGTGTGTCAAAGATTTCGACGACCATACGGGATGACAATGACGCTTCTTTTGCCCTCTCGAACCGGGGTAATCTTGTCGCGGTTGTCTCGGACTCTACCAGGGTGCTGGGCGACGGCAACTGTACTCCTCCCGGCGGGCTGGGTGTTATGGAAGGCAAGGCGATGATTATGAAGTACCTGGGGGGTGTTGACTCTATAGCTCTCTGCGTGGATTCCCGGGGGCCTGACGGGAAAAACAGTCCCGAAAAGATCATCGAATTTGTCAAAATGGCCCAACATTCCTTTGGGGCTGTCAATCTTGAAGATATAAGCCAGCCTAACTGTTTTAAGGTGCTGGATGATCTCAGGGAAGCCTGCGATATTCCGGTCTGGCATGATGATGCCCAGGGGACTGCCTGTATCACTCTGGCCGGGGTGCTCAATGCCCTGAAGCTGGCGGGCAAGTCCCTAAAGGACGCGAAGATTGTGCTTCTTGGCGCGGGGGCTTCCAACACCACTATAGCGCGGCTCATTCTTGCCGACGGCGGCAATCCTGACAACATGGTTGTCTTTGATTCAAAGGGGTCCCTGCATCTGGGCCGGGACGATATTAAAAACGACAAGCGGAATTACCGCAAGTGGGAAATCTGCGAAAAAACCAATCCCCGCCGCGTCCCAACTATGGAAGAAGCCATGAAGGGCGCCGATGTACTCATTGCCCTGTCCACGCCGGGTCCCGATACGGTCAAGCGCGAATGGGTCAGTTCCATGGCGCCCAAAAGCATAGTGTTCTGCTGCGCGAATCCTGTTCCCGAAATCTGGCCTTACGCGGCCAAGGAGGCGGGGGCTTTTATCGTGGCCACAGGCCGGGGCGATTTCCCTAACCAGGTGAATAACTCGGTCTGCTTTCCCGGTATCCTTAAAGGCGCCCTCCTCGTGCGGGCGAAAAAAATTACCGATGGCATGGCCATACGCTGCGCCCATTCCATCGCCGATTTTTCGGAGAAACGCGGCATTGCGCCTGACAACATTGTGGCAACCATGGACGAAACCGATGTCTACGCCCAGGAAGCCGCCGATGTGGCGATGCAGGCCATTAAAGAAGGCGTTGCCCGGGTAACTCTTACGCGGGACGAGGTCTACAACAGGGCCAGGGCGGACATTGCCGCGGCCCGCGCCCTGGTAGAGGACATGAAGAAACTGGGTCACATCAAAGAGCCGCCTGAGGCGCTTCTGGAAGCCGCACTCAAGGCGGCGATTGACGAAGTAAAGTAAAGAAGGGTGCGGGAAACATGAAACAACTCATAAGCACAGGTATACTCCTGCTCTGCCTCTCCGGCGGGCTTGCCGCCCAGGCGCTGCAGGGAAAAACCGTATACATTACCGTTAAACGCGCCAATCTCAAGGAGTCGACCGGCTTTTTTGCCCGGGTCAGGGGGACGCTGCAATACGGCGATGCCTGTACCGTACTCAGGGAACAGGGCAGATGGGTGGAGGTCCGTTCCGCTTCTGGACCTTCCCTGCAGGGCTGGATCGCCTCGGCGAATGTCAGCACCAGGCGGGTGGTTTCGTCGTCCACTTCCGCGTCGGCTTCGGCTGATGAGCTTGCCCTGGCCGGAAAGGGTTTTTCCGAAGAGGTGGAGCGTTCCTACCGGGCGGAGGGGGACCTTGACTACACCGGCATAGACAATATGGAGCAGCCGGTGGTCAACACCGGAGAACTGCGCGATTTTATTGTCGAAGGTCATCTTGCGGGAGCTGAATGATGAAGAAAATTCCCGCGAAAAAATTCGCCTTATGCGCCCTCCTTGCCGCGGCGGTCCTTGCCGGCTCCTGTTCGTCGTTTTCCCTTGATCCGGCCAGGGCCCTTTCCGGCGCCATCGAAACCGGAAGAGCCTGGGGCCGGGCCGGTGAGGAGTTTACCCCTGAACAGGAATATTATTTGGGCAGGGCCGTAGGGGCCAATATTCTTGTTTTCTATACTATCTATAGCGCCAAACCCGCCCTGACCCGTTATGTGAACCGGATATGCCAGACCATCGCCATAAATTCGCCCCGGCCCGATATTTATAACGGCTATCATGTGGCCATCCTTGACAGTGACGAAATTAACGGCTTTGCCACTTCGGGAGGGCATATCTTTTTAACCAGGGGACTCATAGCCTGCGCCGAATCAGAGGATGCCCTTGCGGCGGTCATTGCCCACGAGATTGCCCACATACAGCTTCAGCACAGTCTTGAGGCTGTCAAAAAAAGCAGAAAAACCCAGGCCATCCTGACTACCGCGGGTTCCATTGCGGGGGCCATTGACAACAACAATATTGCCGCCCTTACCGACGCTTTTGGCGAGTCCATTCAGTCGGCTATTTCGACCATGGTCAATTCAGGCTATGCGCGGGATCAGGAATTTGACGCCGACAAAACAGCCCTCGGCCTCATGGCGGAGGCGGGCTATGATCCCTCGGCGCTTATCGAAATGCTTACGGTACTCAAGACAAACCAGGGAAGGCAGCCCAACAGGGGTTTTGCCAAAACCCATCCCAGTCCCCAGGACCGCATCAACAGCGCGTCAGGCGCGGTTTCTTCTTATACAGCGGGCGACACCCGGTCTTTCCGGGGAGCCAGGTTCAGGCAGTCTATTCAGGGGTAGCGGGCCGTCATGGTAAACAAGGCCGTTCCAAAAAAAATCGGCCGTCCCATAGCGGCCCTGCTCGTCGGACTTTCCGCCTTTGTCGTGGCGGGCGTACTCTACATAAGCGGGGCGCTCGATTTTGCCGAATATAAAACCTACGATTTCCGCGTCCGCTTCTTTGCGGAAAGGAGCCGTCCTTCTGACAACATCGCGCTGATACTCCTCAACCAGGCAAGCATAGACTGGGCAAAGGAAGAACGGCAGTGGTCATGGCCCTGGCCCAGGGCGGCCTATGCGGAAATAACCGATTACCTGAGGCTTGGAGGAGCGGCGTCCCTGTCCTTCGACGTTATTTTTTCCGAGCCTTCTTTATACGGAAGCGGCGACGATGATGAATTTATCAGGGCGTCAAAAGAATACGGCAGGGTGGGACAGACGGTATTCTTTGGTTCTTCTACAGGGGTCAGGCAGGAATGGCCCGGAGACCTTGACGCGCCCCTCTTTGACGTTGCGGGATTTGACGAACTGCCCCGGTCTCTGCACATGGAAAGCCGCCTCCCGGACGCGGCATCCGGCTCTGCCATGCCGTCCGCGGCCGGCAGTACGGCGGCGGTCAGCGTGGTGCTGCCCATACCTGGCCTCAGAAACGCCGCGGGAGCCCTCGGCAATGTTACCGGCATAGCCGATTCGGATGATGTATTCAGGCGCCTGAGCCCTTTTATTCTATTTGAAGGAAAAGCCGTGCCGGGCCTTTCCGCGGCGGCGCTCATGCTTGACGGAAGCGGTACGGACATTGCGTATAACAGGGGGAAGCACTCCTTTTCCTGGGGAAACTATGTCATTCCTGTTGACAGGGACGGCAGGGCCCTGCTCCGTTTCCGGGGAAGCCTTAACCGCTACAGCCCCTACAGCGCCGCCGAAGTACTCCAGAGCGCCCGGGACTTTAGGCAGGGAAAAGATCCCCTGCTCCTCCCCGAAGATTTTTCGGGCCGGCATGTGTTTTTCGGGCTCTACGCTCCGGGTCTCTTTGATATATGCACGACGCCCATTGATTCGGCCTATCCGGGCATGGGTATGCATGTTACCATGCTGGACAATATGCTCCAGGGAGACTTTATACGCGAAAGTTCAGCCGGCCTTGATTTTGTCATCATTTTTGCCGTCGTCATGCTCACCGCCTTTATATCCCTCTCGTCAAGCCGCATACCCCTTCCGGCGACCGTGGCCGCAAGCGCGGCGCTTTTCGCCGCCGTTATTGCCGCCTGTTTCGTGTCCTATGAATTCCCCGGCCTGTGGATACCCATGACGGCTCCCCTCTCAGGCGGCCTCATGGCCTTCCTGACCGGAACCCTGTATAACTACGCCACAGAGGGCAGGCAAAAACGATTCATCAAAATGGCGTTCAGCTCCTATCTTTCGCCCGCGGTTGTCGATCAGGTTATCGCCGATCCTTCCCAGCTCAA
>JAIRXO010000271.1 GCA_031268255.1 Spirochaetaceae bacterium | reverse complement strand
GTCCGCCACGGGGACGGGGCAAGTTATTCCAAAGTGCAGTTAAGCGAAGTATACCGGGAGTCGGGAAGCCCTTCCCTGTTTGTGATGCAAGTGCGGTATGCGCCGGTCGAATGAGAGGCGGCTAAACCTCGAAGCTGTCCACAATTTTGGAGATTGACGTGATGGCTTCCTGGTTGGTCAGGGCCAGTTGGGAAATCTTTCTGGCGCCGTCGTTTACGGTATTTATCTCTTCCGCCATATTGGAAACGCTGCCGGCTATTTCCCTGGTCTGGTTTTGCAGTGAACTTATCTCCCTCAGCATGGATTCGTTGCCTTCGTTCATTTCCTTGGAACCGGTGCTGACCTGGGCGGTAACATCGTTCATCACCTTGAGGGCCTCCATCACCTGTCCGGCTCCTTCCCGCTGCTCCCTGATGGCGTTGTCAACTTCCTGTACCAGTTTGCCTGTTTCGTTTACCCTTGAGGAAACCTGGGTAAATGACTGTTCCGAGGCTTTGGCGTTTTTCACGATATGATTGATGGTTTCCACTATTTGTTTCAGCTCGGCGCTGATCTTATGGGATTCCCCGGAGGAAGTTTCAGCGAGCTTCCGTATTTCGTCGGCAACCACGGAAAAGCCCCGTCCCGCGTCTCCGGCGTGGGCCGCTTCTATGGCGGCGTTCATGGCCAGGAGGTTGGTCTGGGCGGCTATGGTGGCGATGATGCGGTTTGCTTCCTGGAGGGCCTTGGACTGCTCCACGATTTCGTTTATCTTGATCCCGCTTTCCTGCTGTATGGCTCCTCCAGATGCCGCGGCGTCGCCTACGGTCCTGAACTGGGCCGCCATTTTTTCCGTCATCCCGCTTATGGAACTGATGTTCCCTATCATTTCCTCGACAGCCGCCGAAGCCTGGCTCATGCTGGCCGCCTGGGTGCTGATGGAGCCGTCCAGGGATTCTATGTTTCTGGCGATCTCCTGTACCGCCGCGGAAGATTCCGTTACGCTGTGCATCTGCTCTTCGGTTTTCTTCCGTATCTGTTCCACCGCCTCGGAAAAACGTTCCAGGGACGAGGCCATACCGGCGGCGTTCTCCTCAAGCGTGAGGCCCGACTCGGACAGATTCCCCTGGCTTGCCTTGATGTCGCCCATACCGGCTCCCATGTTTTCACAGAAACTGTTGACCATCCCGGCTACGGTTCCCACTTCATCAACGGAACAGATGGAGATGCGCCGGGTCAGGTTTTTTTTGGCCGAGGACAGATTTTCCATCTGGGCTATTACCCCGTCAAAAAGGGACGAGGTGCTTTTTTTAAGGGTAAAGGCCAGGATGGACATGATGATCATCAGGAAGAGAATAAGGGCCGCCATGTGGAGCCAGTCTATGGTTTTCATGGCGGCGAAACTTCCTCCGGCCCTGGTGACAATAAGCATAAAGACCGAAAGGCTGTAGATAACGGCGATGAGGGCCACCACCACGGGGATAATCAGCATTTTGACGCTCTGCCGTCCTTCCCGCAGGTCCCTGGGGTAGGCGGTGAGGGTATTGGCAATCAGGGTATTGGACACAAGCCGGTCGGTGAGCACATAGACAAAGGTTCCCACCAGAAGCCCCAGGGATAAACACACCAGGTACAGGGCCCTCCCCATTCCCGGCAGTATCCCGATGGCGGGGCCCTGGGCAAAAAGCCCGGCCAAAAGGAGGTTTTCCAGTACCGTCAACAGGGCGATCATCCTGAGCGGCGCCGCGCCGATCTTTTTAAGGGCCGCGCTGTAGTCCTCCCCGGAAGCGTCAAAATAGCCTGACCCAAAGACCCTGGCGCTGGTTCCCAGTATCAGGGAACTCAAGACAATAAAGCCCAGTCCCGGAAGTCCCGCCCGGGGCAGCAGGGCAGATGGGGCAAGGGAAGGGTCCTTAAACAAAAACAGCAGGGCAAACACAATAAGAACGTTTATTGCGCCCGCGGTCCACAGAATTAACAGGAAATCACGTTTTTTACTCAAAACAAACTCCTAAAAAAGCGCCTTTTCAAAATTGAAATTTTGAAAAAGTCCCATATTTTAGCGGAATGTACCCGGAAACCGGGCTTTAGGATAGTTCCCTATCAAACATCCCTGGTTTGGACTTCTTTCAATATAATTGATTTTTTTACAAAAAACAACATACCGCGCAGGGGCCTCGCGGTCAATTGAATTTTCTCCCAAAACCGTATACACTGGTTCCAATGAATCTTGAGGCGTTTATTCTCGGGTCCGGCGGCATGGTTCCCCTGCCGAACCGTCATCTTACATCAGTACTCCTGAGGCGGGAAGGGGACCTTTTTCTTTTTGACGGCGGCGAGGGCACCCAGGTCTCTCTGCGCCGCCTTAATCTCAGATGGAAGAAAATATCGGCTATCTTCATAAGCCATACCCATGCCGATCATGTAACGGGCATACCGGGCCTGTTGATGCTTTCTTCACAGGTTGACCGAGATGATCCTTTGTATATCATAGGCCCGCCCCGCATAGCCGAATACATCGAAGTCAACCGGCGCGTCCTTGATATGTATATCAACTACGAAATCATCATAAAGGAAATCGAAGGCCCCGGCGTGGTGTATGAGGGCGACGGCTTTACGGTGCGGGCTTTTCCCCTGCGGCATACCAAGCCCTGCTACGGTTATACGCTGGAAGAAGAGGCAAGGCCCGGCGAATTTCATCCTGACAGGGCCCTGGCCCTTGGCGTACCCCGGGGGCCGCTCTGGGCGCGTCTCCAGGCGGGGGAAACAGTCAAAAATTCAAGCGGCGATGATGTCAGGCCGGATGAAGTGCTCGGCAGTCCCCGCACGGGCAGAAAATTCTCCTTTGTTACCGATACCCTGGCCTTTCCCGAAATCTCGGACGAGGTAGCGGGTTCGGACCTGTTTATCTGCGAGGGCATGTTCGAAAAGGCCCTGGAAGAAAACGCCAGGGAAAAAAAGCACATGACGGCCTGCCAGGCGGCCCGGATCGCGGCAAAGGCAAAAGTGCGCCGCATGGCTCTCATACACTACAGCCCCCGTTATACGGAATTCAACCTAAAGCAGCTTTTAACGGAAGCCAGGGAAATATTTCCTGACACGGTGCTTACCAGGGACAGGGCCATATTCCCCATTGAATATATCGATTGAGGTGATTCAGGAGGACGCTCCATGATAGAAGTTCACGGCCTCTCCAAACGCTACGGAGATGTAGAAGCGGTCAAGGATGTTTCCTTTTCGGTAGGCCCTGACCAGGTTCTCGGTTTTCTCGGTCCCAACGGGGCGGGAAAGACCACGGTGATGAAGGTTCTTACCGGGTATCATTTTCCCACAGACGGGGAAGCGAAGGTGGACGGCATCTCGGTGCAGGACCATCCGGTGGAAGTAAAAAAGCGCATAGGCTATCTTCCCGAAAGCGTTCCCCTGTACGGCGATCTTACCCCCGCCGAATACCTGGGCTTTGCCGCTTCGTCCAGGCTCATACCCAAGAATGAAAGAAAGAGCGCCGTTTCGCGGGCCCTTGAGTCCTGCGGTCTTGAAGAGGCGGCGGGTAGACCCATAGAAACCCTTTCCAAGGGTTATAAACAGAGGGTGGGTCTTGCCCAGGCCATCATTCATGACCCTCCCATACTCATACTTGACGAGCCTACCAGCGGCCTTGACCCCAACCAGATTATCGAAATACGCAGTCTCATAAAGGGTCTGGGAAGGAGCAAGACGGTCATACTTTCTACCCATATACTCCAGGAAGTCGAGGCGGTATGTTCCCAGGTGCTGATCATAAACGAGGGGCGCATAGCCGCCCAGGGCACGCCTGAGGAAATAGCCCGCACCATGAAGGGAGAAATTTCCTGGGACCTGGTACTCAAGGGAAAGAGCGCCGCCGAAACAGGGGAACTCTTTACCCGGCTGGGAAACTTCGGGCAGGTAAATCTCTTTGACCGGGACGACATGACGGTCTCCCTTTCGTTCTCCGCCGGAGAGGAAAACATAGACGGGGAAGCAGTCTTTGACTGGGCTGTCGCCGGAGGTCTCAAGATACTTTCGATGAACCAGAAACGCCTGAGCCTTGAGGATATTTTTGTAAAACTGACAAAGGAAGATACCGGGGAGGAATCATGAAAACACAAAACCCAGACAAAAGAAATTTTCTTCCCCGGCGGGCGCTGGCCCTGGCTGCCAGGGAGCTTTACTCCTCCAGTTACGCTCCGGCGGTCTATGGCATCGGGGTGTTTTTTCTGATATTTACGTCGGTATGGTTTTTTTATGTGCAGCGTTTTTTTGTCATGGGAAGCGCCAGCCTGCGTCCGTATTTTTCAGGATTCCCTCTGGCCTTTATACTGGTCATTCCTGTCATCACCATGAAAAGCTGGGCCGAAGAAAGAAAAACAGGGAGCGTGGAGCTGCTTCTTACCATGCCCTTTTCCGAATGGGACCTGGTGCTGGGGAAATTCCTTTCTTCCCTCGGCATACTCTCTTTTTTCCTCGTTCTTACCGTTCCCGTACCCCTGAGCCTGATCCCCCTGGGCCGCTTTCAGGCCGGGGTAATAGTCTCCGAATATACAGGAGCCCTGCTTCTTGGCGCTTCGGCCCTTTCCCTGGGGCTGCTGCTTTCGAGCCTTTCCAAAAATCAGGCGGGGGCCTTTTTGGGAAGCGCCGTGGTTCTCATGGCGGTGATGCTTGTAAGCCAGCTCAATTTTACCTTCAACCTTCCGGGTTTTATCGGAAATTTCTGCAATTTTATTTCCCTGGCCTTTCACTTTGAGAGTTTTTCAAGGGGAATTATTGATTCACGGGACGGGGCTTTCTTTATACTGAGCGCCCTTCTTTTTCTCTTTCTTAATACCCGGGTCATCCTGTTCAGGAAGTGGAGTTAGTCATGAACAAGCGTGAAGCGTTTATACTGAGCGCCCTGGCCCTCCTTGCCATTGTGCTGGCGTTTTTGGTAACCCGGAGAATATCGTTCAGGCTTGACATGAGCGACAACAGGGCCTATACGATTTCCCGGGTTTCGCGGGAGCTTTACCGGGAAATGGAGGACCAGGTGCGGATAAACTATTTTCTCTCCGACCGCCTGGCCCAGATACATCCTGTGCCCAGGGAAATCGGGGATCTCCTTCGGGAATATGCCGATAACTCACGGGGCAGAATTGAAATCAGCGTGAGGGATCCGGTAAAGGCCGGTCTTACGGGCCTCATGGAGCAGTTGGGTATAATCGCCAATCAGATAGAGACTGTGGAACAGGCCCAGGCAAGCGTGGAGACGGTCTATTCGGGCATACTGATTGAATACCTCGACAGGCAGGAGGTGCTGCCCTTTGTGTTTTCCATCGATACCCTTGAATATGATCTTACTTCCCGCATCAGAAACATGGTAAGGGAAAAACAGCGCGAAATAGGCGTCCTTGTAGGCGATCCCGATAAAAGCTGGACCGGCGATTACGGCTATCTTGACCAGGCCCTGCGCGGCGCGGCCTACAGGATCAGGGTGATAAACAGCGGGGAGGAAATTCCCGATGAACTCCCCGCCCTCCTTGTCATAGGCGGCGCCGGAACCCTGGACGACGCGTCCCTCTACCGCATAGACAGGTATATACAGGGAGGGGGAAGGGTATTTTTCTCCGTCGAAAGTGTCGCCGTAAATTTTGAACAGGGTATAACGCCTGAACCCATAATGGATACGGGGCTCCTGGCTATGATTTCTTTTTACGGCGCCACGGTACAGCCCTGCCTGGTTCTGGATCAGAATGCCCTGACCTGGCCCCTGAGAACCCAGACCACGGGCGGCATGATTCAGCTTCGCCTGATAAAATACCCCTTCTGGATAGGCATACGGCCTGAGACGGGCAATAAAAGCCATCCCCTTACATCCGCCTTTAACGGCGTTGATCTGTATTGGGCAAGTCCCCTGGAACTTAATCCCCCGGAGGGCGTACAGGCGGAGGCTCTTTTCGGCACCACGGACCAGGCCTGGCTTATGACCAAAGATTTCGCCGCGTCTCCAGAAATGGCCGACTACCTTTTCAGGCGCGAAGAACCTGATACCAGGGGACAGAGGATAATGGCCGCGGCCCTCGCGGGAACCTTCCCGAGCTGGTTCAAGGGCCTTCCGTTGCCATCAGGCCGGGAAGGGGAAGAACTCCCCGCCATGACAGAGTCTCCGCGTCCGTCCCGCATCGTGGTCCTGGGCGATACGGATTATCTTACCGGCATCATCGCGATGACCCGCAGTGAGCGGAACTTGAGCTTTATGGTACAGGCCGCCGACTGGCTCGGAAACGACGACGACATTATCAGCATAGGCAGCAGGAGTTCCCCCGAAGGAAGGCTTGACAAGATCACCGATCCCGAAAAGCGCGGGGCCGCCATGCTGTGGAGCCAGGCCCTCAATGTGGTCCTTCTTCCCCTGGGACTCATTGCCTTCGGCGCCGCCCGCTCGTGGAAACGGAAGACCGGGGGAAGGAGGTAAACCATGACGTATAAAGACAAACTCCGCGCACTCCTTTTTGTTACAGGCGCGCTGGTTCTCCTTCTCGCTGTAAGCTATGTGTTTGATCCTGAACAGAGCGCGGCCCGTAATTCCCTGTATACCTGGCTGGATAAAAAATACATAGACCAGATAGACCGCATAGAGCTGGGCTCTCCTGATGCAGCGGACAGCGAAATAACCCTGCTCTACCGGGAAGGCAGATGGCAGGCCGTACTCTCTGGCGAAAATTTTCCCGCCAGGGAAGAACGGGTAGGGGATTTGCTTGCCCTGCTTTCCCGCCGGGCAGGCTATCCTGTCAGGGCCGCTTCAGAAGCGTCGCGGGAAAGGCTCGGCGTAAGCGAAGAAAGGGCCGGTCATATACGCCTCTACGGCGGCGCTAATTCCACGCCCCTCCTTGAACTCCTTGTCGGCGGAACCGATGCCCTGGGCAGTGATGTGTACCTCAGAAAAAAGAACGATTCCGAAATACGATCCGGCGAAAGGAGTTTTTCATCCTATGCCGGGTCAAGAAGGCAGAGCTGGTACGATCTGCGGTTGCGCCTGGGATACGGAACGGACGACGCGGCCCCCGGCGTTGATCAGGTGCAAAGGGTGGAGATACGCTACGCTCCCGGTTCAGGGAAAGACCCGGTGGTACTGGCGCGGGAGAGCGGAAGGTGGACCGTAAACGGCAGAGAAGCCGGAACCCCCGTGGCCGATGCCTATATCAGAACGCTGATAAACGCCGAGGCCGATGATTTTGTACCTTCCCTCAGACCCTCAGACCCTTTTTTTAACCAGGGAACCATAACCATGGAACTTGACGACGGAGGGCGGTGCGGCCTCTCTTTAGGCCCCGGCCTCCCGGATGGAAAACGCGCCGTTGCGGTAGCTGATTCGCCCTATGTATACGCCCTTGCCGAATGGACAGTGGGGAGGCTTTTCAGGGACGGGGAGGAATTCCTTCTTGATTCGTAAGCGGGGTCCATACCCCGCCCCTTGGGACGCACAAGCCCCCATGAACACCGTTACGATATCGCAAACGATGCGGCTTCTTTTACTCACCACTCATGGGGATGGCCTTTTGGCTCGATGATACTAAAGGTATCGCCTGACGGCTCAATCACATAAAAGCCCTTTTTCAGGGCATAGGTTTTCTCACTCTCGCTAAACACAACCCCCGCCAGCGCGCCCAGGTATTTCCGTTTGTCGTTGTGTAAATCCGCATACCTGCGTAATTTCTCCATGCGCTCGATATGGTCGTTTATATCCTCAATCTTCGGTTTGTTTTTTATTTCGACAATCATCACTTTTTCGCCGTTTTCGAGAAAAGCGTCGACCTCGGTAAATATGTTGTGTTTCCGGTCTGTTATTTCGGTACGGTTTGCCTTGGTAAAGGTAAAACCCATTTCGTCGAATTTCGCCACCAGGTTGGGGAGTATCATATATTCAACCATTTCGCCAAAGCGGTTGGTAATTGCCCCGACCCGCCGGTCGGTTTCTTTCATCTGTTGGGCGGTTTCTTTGACTATACGGTCGGTTTCTTTTAATAGCTGGGCGTTTTCTTTGACTATACGGTCGTTTTCCTTCATCTGCCGATCAGTCTCTTTCATCTGTTCATTGGTGGCCTGTATCGAGGCCCATACCTTCTCAAAAGTGAGCCCCTCGCCTATGCCCTGTGTTGTCTCCATAATTACTCCCCTATAGACTATAGCCCTTTTCCGGTTTTTGGGAAAGCCGGAGCAGTCTGTCCGATCCGGCTAAGGTATGTTGTTTGAAAGCGGCGTGCGGCAGGAGCGTCTCCCGCCCCTGTCTATTCTTTGCCCTGGGAGGCGATAAAGGCCCGGTATTTTTCGGGATCGCTTCTGAAGGCGACCAGTGAGGACGCCGGGTCATCCTTTGCCTTTGCCAGGGCCTGGGATGTCTCAAAAATCAGCCTTTCGGCGTCGATAAGCCTTCCCGCCCTGGAACTCAGCCCTATGGCAAGGTCCGCGCCGGCGGAAAGACGCGGCGCGAAGAGGGACAGGACCTTGGCGTGAAATTCCTCCGCCCTGGCAAAGCCCTGGTCCAGGTCCGCGTTGGGTATAATTACCGCGATGCCCTGGGTTCCCCATTCAAAAATAAGATCCCTGAGGGTGAAGTGCTTTACCGCCATTTCGGTAAATTCATTGAAGAAGGGCGTACCGGTGTTGTTAAATTCCATGGCGATGAGTACCAGGTCCTGCTCAAAGGCCGCGCAGCGGTGGAGTTCCGACGCGAGCCGCTCCTTTGTATAGGCGGCCCAGCTTATGTTTCCGTGGGGGGAATAAAGCCCCCTGGGATGATCCCCGGACGGGGTTTCCTGAGCGGGGATGGGGGCTTCTTTTTTTTCGGGAGGCCTGGGGCGCTTTTCCGTTTCCGCTGCGCTTTCGGCGAATTTAAATGTCCGCGCGTCTCCCATCTCAACATTGATTATCCTGGGCGGCTTCCCGAAGATGGAACTGAAAATCATGGTCAACAGGGCCAGGGCCAGGATGGCAAGAACGGCCATGAGGACGTGTTTGAGGATGAGTGAAAATTCATCATAATCAATGATGTAGTACATGGCGCTGACCGACGCGTTGCGTATACCGTCTATGCTGAGTTTTTCCCAGTGGGGATCACGGGAAAGGCCAAAGCGCGTAACAAAACGGGGAATGTCATTGGTCCGGGTGATGATGCCCTCTTTCCGTTCCACGGCGTATTCATTGCCGTAGGGCCCCGATATTATGGCCCCCTGGAGGGTTTTGGAATTCATGATGCCGTCCCTGACCGCGTCGCGGAAAGGCTGATCCATAAAACCCAGTACCCCCGCGGCGTTCGCCGTGTTCACAAGCTCATAAAATTCTTTTTCCGAAGTGTTCTTCTGCGTATATATACTGCGGCGGGTTTCGTAGATTCCGTACCCCAGGGCTCCGCCATACGCGAAAAGACAAAAAAGACCTATTATTGAACTAAATTTTGGCCGCATGGACTTATTATATACGTTTTTTCTAAACCATGCTAGAATAAAATCAATGATTTTAAGAAAAAGAGCCCTCGGCGAAGGCTGGTATCCTGAATTAGAAGAAGAAACCAGGCTTTTTCTTGACGAGGCGGCGGAAACCATCGCTGAAAATCCTCCGTCCCGGGGCGCTCTTGCCTGTATGGTTCCCCACGCGGGCTGGTATTTTTCAGGCGCCCTGGCTGCCAGGGGAATCTATACCCTTGACGCAGACGCCCAGACCGTGGTGGTGCTGGGCGGCCATCTTCCCCCGTCCGGCCCGGTTTTATACGCCGAAGAGGACGGGGCCGAAACGCCCCTGGGCGTCCTTGAGGCTGACGGCGAATTCCGCGACGCCCTCCGCGAAACCCTGCCCGGACAAAGCGATACCAGGGCGGACAATACGGTAGAAATACAGCTTCCCCTGGTCAAGTACTTTTTCCCCCGCTCAAGGCTGCTCCACATACGCCTTCCCGCCGCGTGGGCGTCTTTCCGTTCAGGTAAAATAATAGGCGAAACAGCCAGGGCCCTCGGACGAAAAACCGTGGTCATAGCTTCAACAGACCTGACCCACTACGGCCCGAATTACGGCTTTACGCCCAGGGGCATAGGCCGCGCGGCCCTGGACTGGGTTAAAAAAACCAATGACGCGGCCTTCATCGCCTCGGTAATCAAGGGCAGGGCCAGGGACATACTGACCAGGGCTGAGGAAGACCGTTCGGCCTGTTCCGCCGGCGCGGTTCTCGGGGCGCTGGGTTTTGCCCAGGACCGCGGCGCCGGAAACGCCGTCCTTGTTGACTATGGAACCAGCGCCGACCGTGACATGGCTTCATCCTTTGTGGGGTACGGCGTCATTGCCTGGTACTGCTGAGGACCGCGTCAATTTCGCCAAGGGCGCGGCTTTTTAATTCGTGCAGAATATAATGTTGCGTGCCGCCGCGCCTGAACAGGGCGGCCCCCAGGGGGAGCAGTGTCATGAAAACGGCCGCCCTGCCGGGATCATGACAGGCCTCCGTAAGATTCCCCGATTCCGGCAGGGCCGCTATGTCCCGGCGGTAGGAGAGGAGAAAGTCCCGGACGCTTTTTTGCGCTGTTTTACCCTCCGTGCCCTGGTGGACGGCGGCGGGAGGCCGCGCGGAAGGCCGCCCGGGAAAACGCAGGGGAGTTCCTTTCCCCGGCATGGCGCGGATTTCCAGCGGTAAAGAAGCGGCAAGTTCCTCGCAGCGTTCCCGGTAGTATGCGAGCTGGGGCGTTTCGTAATACCAGGATGCGCCGCCGTGTATTTTTTTCAGTCCGCCCCGGTAGAGGAGGGAAGCGAAGTTCCCCTCAAGGGGATAAAACCTGTTTTCGCGGAAGCGGAAATACGGATAGAGCCAGGTCTCCCGGGCGTAGCTTCTTCCTTCGGGACAGGAGAAATCAGCGCCGCAGAGCAGAACCTCGCGGGCGCCCAGCGTATGGGCAAGGTCCAGGGCTGCGTAACTTACATTTCCCCCTGAGGTATCAAGGACGGGGAGGGCTTTCCAGGTATCCGCTATATAGCGCGCAAGGGGATGGCCTCCGGCGCAGAATATAACCCTGTCGGAAAGGGACGCGATGACCGGGGGGCTTGCCAGGTCAAGAAAGAGGGGTATGTTCCGGGGAAGCCCTGCCATAAAGTGATGGTAACTTATGTGCTGGCAGTCTATCGAAATTATTCCGTCTGGAAGTATATCCGCGGCAAGCAGGGCGGGAAGCGCGGTATCACAGGCAAGTACAAAAAGGCCCTTCCTTTCTTTTTTCAGAAAGGGAATTTGCGTGTCCAGGGAAGGCCCCGCGGCGACAAGCGCCGCCCGTGAGGGCTTGGGAAGTTCATCTCCCTGAGTCCGCGCCCTTTCAAGATTCCTCAGTATATTGGAAAACCACCTGATGCCGAAAAGGGCCTGTACGGAAAAATCGGCGGCTGTTTTTTTAAGCGCCGAATCTACCGAAGCGGCGCTGGCCGCGAAAGATTCCTGGTCAAATTCGACCCTGGTTCTCAGGGGAATGATTCTCATCGCCCCGTAAAGCAGGGGATTGTACTCATTAAGTATGAAGTGTTCCGTTTCGGAAGGATTTTTGTCAACGAGGAGGGAGACCCGGCTGTCGGCGAGCAGGGCGGCGTAATCTTTCCGCGCCAGCAGTTCTTTAAGGGCGCTTCCGTTATGCTCAATGATGATAACCCGGCGGGTGTTTTTTCTTTCCAGAGCCGCTTCTATATGAAAGGCGCCGCCGAGGCCGAGAAAGACGAGGAAGCCTTCCTCAAGCCCGCCGGCAAGCCGCGCTCCTTCGCGCCGGGGGTCCACCAGCGAGTGTAGGGGACGCGGCGCGGCGATGCCGTCCGTGATGGCAGGGACTGCAAGGCCCGAACGGGCCTTCAACATGGTATAGCGTATGCTAGCGCCCCCCATTATCCGCCTCGTGTATTTCGGTACGGCCAGGTATCCCGGAGACAGTAAAGGCGGGGAATTTTTTTCCTCCTGGTTTTACGGTTTCCGCCGGGGAGAGCAGTCCTTCAAGAAGCAGGGGAGGGGGGCCAAGGTAATAGCAGGGCCGCTTTACGCGGGGAAGATATTCCCTGAACCAGGAAGCATAGATGCCCAGGGGGTTAATGTTCTTTGCTTTTTCCCCGCGTTCCCAGGAGCGGGAATAATAGGGGTCAAGGCGGTTTGTCCCCGATCCGACATAGGCGTCAAGGGCATAGGGCCTGGCGTGGCTCTGTATATCCCTGGATTTCAGGTCCATGCCGGCAAAGTACAGGGGGCCGCTGCTGAGGAGCAGGGCAAGGTCCAGTGCACCGGCGGTAACCGTTCCCCGCTGGGGCAGGGTAAGGTGGGGCAGGCCCGAGAGGAGTTCTCCCGCGGCCTCGCTGCCGTCGCCTATAAAAAGCACGGGAAGGTGAGCGCACTGGGAGGGGAGGGCGGCGTTAAATGCCGCGGCAAAAAGCGGGGCGCCGCGTCCTGAGGGACCTGGGGCAAGGCGCAGGCCGTCAAGGATGTGGCAGCGCGCCCAGTTGCCGCCGTCGCTTGTGATCGTAAGAGAAGGCGTTATGCCGGCGCTGTGCAGGGCGGGGACCGAGGAGGAGGATGCC
>JAIRXO010000220.1 GCA_031268255.1 Spirochaetaceae bacterium | reverse complement strand
TACGGTGGCCAAGGTTCTGTCCCGGCTCATCGCGTCCGAGAGGGGGAAGGGTCTTGTTTTTAAGCGTATTCAGTTTACTCCCGATCTGCTTCCGTATGATATAACCGGTGTTGATGTGTTTAATCCCGAAACGGGGCGTTTCCGTTTTGTGCCCGGGCCGGTGCTGTCCAATATGGTGCTTGCCGATGAGATAAACCGCACGACGCCAAAGGTGCAGTCGGCGCTTCTTGAGGTGATGGGCGAGCGTCAGGTTACTATAGGGCAGACTACCCACAGGCCGCCTGAGCCTTTTTTTGTTATTGCTACGCAGAATCCTGTTGAAAGTGAGGGGACGTTTCCCCTGCCGGCGGCCCAGCTTGACCGTTTTATGATGCGTCTTTCTCTGGGCTATCCTGACAGGGTTTCTGAAATCGCCATTTACCGCGAAAATCCTTCTGAATATGTTCTTGAAAAGCTGGAGCCGGTGCTTACTGTTCCTCTGTTTCTCAGCGCCCAAAAAGAAGCCGAAGGGGTGTTCTGTCATCCCTCGCTCATGGAGGCTATTGCCGACATTGTGCGGGACACGAGGGTTCACAAGGCTTTCAGTCTGGGTGTATCGCCCAGGGGCGGGCTGCATCTGCTCAGGGCGTGCAGGGCGCTGGCTCTGGTCAGGGGCCGGGATTTTGTGAATGATGAGGACCTCAGCGTACTGGCTGTTCCGGTGCTCGCTCACCGGGTTAAGCTCCGTGAAAGCCGTCAGCCGGCGGAAAAAACCATACGGGAGATCAGCCTTGCCAGAATCGGCGGAATCAAAAAAGGTTGAAATTTCAGGGCGCCGGAGGTTTTTTATCCGGCCCTGTTTTTCCGCGTGTTTTCTCTCGCCTCTCTCGGCGGGTCTTTTTGCCCTGGGGCTTCTGCGGGGGGAACTGGCCCTTACCTTAACCGGCGCGGCCTTTGCCGCGGCGCTTTTATATTCTTTTGCCGGGGTGCTTTTCCTTGCCCTTCTTCACCGGAAAAAGGCTTTGTCTTTTACCGCCGCCTTTGTTCCCCGGCTTCTCCAGCGGGGCGGACAGGCGGGGCTTATTTTTTCGGGGCCGGGAAAGACAACGGTGGGCAGGCCCCGGCGGCTTTTTTCCCTGCCCGGCATACTTCTGCGCTACGAGGTTCATCTTGAAACCAAAGACGGCCGTATCATACGGCATATTTTTGATCCAAGTACGGCGCCTCCCCTTGACGCGGCATTACGCGGCGCGTACTACGGGCTTTATGACATTCTGTCGGTATCTGACGTACCTGGGTTCTTTATTGCCGGGCTTCCCTGTAAGCAGGAAGAAGGCGAGCGGCTTCTTGTTTCGCCTTTGCCCGGCGCGGAGCCTTTCCCGGTTCCTTCCCGTTCGGGGGGAGAGCGGGAGAGGGTTGATCCTTCCTGGGTGCGTACCGATGACCTTACCGACCACCGGCCCTATGTGAGCGGTGATGATCCCCGGCGCATTAACTGGAAGCTCTACGGTCACGGCGGGGAGCTTTTTGTGCGGGAAGGCGAGCGGGAGCCGCCGCCCCGTTCCAGGATGGCGCTTCTTATAGACAGCGCCGTGGAGAAGGAACTTTTTTCCGCCGAGGCGGGCCGCCGCATGGTAGACCGCTGCTGCGAATACGCCCTGGCTCTGGCCCTCGACTGGAAGGACAAGGGTATAGAAGTTTCTCTGGGGTACAGCGGCCAGTCAGGCGGTCTCTGTTCCGGCGGGTTTGAAACCCTGGCCGCCCTTTTGGCTCATCCGGCGGCCCAGGCCGCCTCCGGGGAAGAAAAACTTCCCCATCCGCCTGAGGATGAGGGTGTTGTCATCTTTCTTTTGCCGCGAAACTATTCGGGCCTTCGCCTTCTGGACGAATTTCTTTCCCGGCGGAAAACAGCCGAGCTTATCTTCCTGTATGAAGATGAAAGGCAGAAGGAGGCGGCCGGGCTTTGCGTCCGCCGTTACGGACAAAGGGGAGGCTGTCGTGCCTACAGTTTCAGGGTCTAGCGTTCAAGGCCGTGCGGAACTCGGCCCCGCCGGAGGGGGGCCCGGCAGGACCGCCTTTATATGCCGTTCCGCCGCCCTGTTCGGCATATTCTTCCAGTTCCGCCTCCTTGCGGGGGATCTCTCCGACACATCCCTCTTTCTTACCACCCTGGGCGCGGCCTTTCTCGTTCCGGTACTGCTTAAAAAACACCGTGTCCCGGCATTACAGGGCGTCATCGTGCTGGTCCTCCTGCCCTGGGCGGCCCGCCTCTTCCTTGCCCTGCCCCGCGTTTTTGTTCCGGGAACCGGGGTTTTCTGGGACGCGCTGCTTTTGGGCCTGGACAGAAATAATTTTGTCTCCCTGCCGCCCTATTACTGGATAGCCCTTTCGAGTTTTTTCTGCCTTGGTTCGCGGCGTTTTCTCAGGGGGGACCTTATCGCCCAGGGCCTGCTGCTCCTCGCTGTTTTTCTTGCCGCCCGGACAGCGGACATGGAAGCCTACCGTCTGCCGGCGCTGACCCTTGGCTGTTTCGGCGCACTGGTTTTTTTCCAGATACTGGCCTTTATTTTTTCCGCCGATCCCGCGTACCGCGCCAACACTGCCGAAAAGGTCCGCGCCTCGGCGCTGATGTTTGTTCTTGTTTTCTCAGGCGCCTGCCTTTTAATCAGGCCCTTTGAGGAAAAAGCCGTTGACCAGTCAGGCGGCCTGCTTCAGCCAAAAATGTTCAGCTTTGATTTTTCCCAGTTTATCAGGCTCGAAAGCGAAATCAGCATGAATACCGATTTGGTGCTTATAGTCCGCAAGGAAGGGCGCTTTGACCATATCCTGATCAGGCGCTTTATTCTTTCGGCCTACAGTCCCGGCAGGGGTTTTTATATGGACGAAAACCGCGACGAGGCCGAACATCCGGCGCGGCTTCCCCAGGGAACCTGGAACACGTCCGTTACGCCTTTCCTGCGGAGCGACGCCCCGGTGCGCATGGTGGATCAGGAATACTACCTGGTGAATTTTGATTCCCAGGCATTTATCGCCCTTAACCAGCCTGAGGAAATTACGCCGTTCAAAACCTGGGACGCGTCGTCGTTTAATTCGGCCTATGCGGTGCGGAGCAGGGTGAACGAGGCTCTTTCCTTTGAACTTGCCGACACGGTGCGGGATATTCCCGGAGAAGAATATTCGGGCCTTGACAGCGCAAGTTACCGCTACTACACCGACTACGGCAATGATCCGCGCATAGCCGCCAAGGCCGGGGAATTTACCCAGGGGGTGCGGGGTTACGGCGACAGGGTTATGATGATACATGACGCCCTCAAATACGGCGAGTACCGCTACAGCCTCAAGCCGGGCATAGCGGTCGACGGGGATCAGTTGGGCTATTTTCTCTTTGATGTGAAAAAGGGCTATTGTTCCTACTTTGCCTTTGCCATGACCCTGCTGCTCCGTTCCCAGGGCATACCTGCCAGGGTCGCGGCGGGTTTTTTTATTGATCCCGAAGAAGGGGCCTTTGATTATTACCCGGTGCGTCAGGACATGGCCCACGCCTGGGTCGAGGTGTGGTTTCCCGGTTACGGCTGGGTGGAATATGACCCCACCAGCGCCAATTTCGCCGCCGGGGAGGATTTTGAGTTTTCGTCGGGAATTTCGCGTGACCAGTTTGAAAAACTTATGGAAGAAATTCTCAAAAACAGGACGCTCCTTGAGGTCAGGTCAGGCGGCGCTGAGGAAGAGAGTTTTTTTGAAACCCTGGGGAAACGGGCCGTTTTCCTGGCCGGACTTTCCTGGCCCTGGCTGCTCGCCGGGGCACTTGTCATCCCGTTTCTTGCCCTGCGCCTGGGCCATCTTGTTGTCCTCCTTTTTACCGTCAGCGCCCGAAAAAAAACCCTGCGCCTCTGGGCCCAGGTCTCCCGCCGTCTTGCCCTGGCGGGACTGCGGCGGGGTCAGGATGAATCTGAGGGCGAATGGGTCAAGGGCCTTGACAGGGCCTATCACTTTAATCTGTATGAAATGTACCTTGCAAG
>JAIRXO010000207.1 GCA_031268255.1 Spirochaetaceae bacterium | reverse complement strand
CGCTGGCGGCAAGACCCTCCTTTCCGCCGCCGTTTTCGGAATTAAAGGTATAGAGGGCGTCGGCACTTATACCCAGTATAAGATCAAGTTTGAAAGAGAGGCCAAAGCGTTGTACGCCCGGAAATTCCTGGGCGGCGGGAATTTGGTAGGCGTAGAGGGCCTGTACGCTGTATCTTTCCCGGTGGGACTCGGCCATGAGGCCGAAGCGGGTACCCGCGCCTGAGCGTTCCCCGCTGTCCTGGGGCGCGGCGGCAAAAAACAAAAACTTTGACATGGCGCCGGGATACCAGGCGAGGTCTCCGCCCAGGACCGCCCTGGGCCGCGCGTCGGGGATGAGGGGGTTACGGGGATTGAGAAAATCAGAAGGCCCCCACACCTGGGCGTACCCGAAGGCGAGACGGAGGAGCCCCCCTTCAACATCAAAGGTCTCTCCCCGTATACGCATAAAGAGCCGTTCCAGTTCCAGCGCCGTGGCGTAGTTGTCTCCCGGTACTGTCCCCGGCAGTGCAAGGCTGCCCGAAGCCGCCACGCAGTTAAAGGCGGCGTAAAATACGGCGTTTTCTCCAAGACGCTGCTGAAGCCTGAGATTCGCGTATTCCTCAATCCCTGAGGAAAAACTTCCGCTTCCGGCGGGGACGGCCGCGGCAAGGGAACTGTCAAGGACGCCCGAAAAGACAGGGCCGTCCCCCCACAGGTGGAATGACGGAAGCAGGCAGAGAAGGACCAGGAGCCGCCTTGTTTTCATCGTTCCAGATTCCTCATCGAGAAAACCGAATCGGGTATTGGTTCATCAAGAACAAGCGAATTAAGGATGAAACTTGTCTTGCTGCCCCTGCGGAGCAGGTCCCGCATTTCAGACTCTACCGGGAAACGGCGGTTTCCTATGCGCTCCGCCCTTATCAGGCTGTATTCCTTGAGCTTCGCCCCGGAAAGGGCAAAAAGTTCGTAGTGGAGGAGGTCAAGATTTTCGGTGTCTATCCAGAGTTTACGCCGGGGGTAACTTTCGGTACGCCGCCTGGCAGTCAATTCCAGAACCCACGCGCTTCTGCCGTTATACGATTCTGTTCCGGCAAGGACCGCGTCATACCGTCCGGCAAGCCCCTCGTTTTCTATGGTATCCTCATAGGAAAGGTCCGACCCCATCATGGATTCCTTGAGCATGTGTCCCGATATGAGCATTACCTCCTCGGTATCGGGGCTGTATACATAGAGCCTCCCGTTCTGTTTAAGGTATTTGGTGCCCCGGTCCTCAGCATTGGTAAATTCAACAAAGCTGTCCCGGTTTTCCCTTGCCTGGGCGTTCATGGTTTTTACAAAACGGCGGCCCTGATACTCAATGATCATTTCCCCTTCATAACGTATGGTCCTGTAAATCTCATTGGCGTCAACCTGATGCAGCAGTTCCTGGGCGGAAGGGGTCTGCCCGTAGACGGATAAAACCGCCAGAAAAACAAACAACACTACGGTTATTCCCGTTTTCATCATAAACCTCCTGTTATCGCCGTAACGCCTCTACGGGTTCCACAAAGGCGCTTTTAAGAGAGGGGATCAGGGCGCAGAGAGAGGCTGTCACCACGCCGAAGATAAAACCCTGCATCAATATGCGCGGATCAAAGGACACGACAAGGGTGCCCGCCATGGGGAATTCCTTAAAGCCGCCGCCTGTAAGGGCGGTAAAGTCCAAAGGGAAAAAAGAAAACACAAAGGTAGCTATGCCCCCGGCGGCGCAGCCTGCCAGGGAACCAAGTACGCTGAGAAACACGGATTCAAGGAAAAAGACCAGGACGATTTCCCGGCGGGTCATGCCCAGGCTTCCCATCATCCCTATCTCCTTGATGCGCTCGTGGATAATCATCACCATGGTATTGATAATGAGAAAACTTGCCACTATAAGGAATATAAGATAGACCACCGCGTAGAGTATCATGCTCTGCCGCATAACGGATACAAAATAATTATCCGTCCAGTCCTTGACCACCGCTCCTTCACCCAAAAGAGTCTTGAGGACCCCGCTTACGGCACGGCTTTGGGAATTTTTTTCAGTATAAATAAAAAGCTGCTGGACGCCTTCTCCCAAAACCAAAAGGCGGCTGAGATCTTCAAGATCGGTGATGATTACATCCTCGTCGTATTTAAGATAATCAAAACGGAATATCCCCGTAATGACCGGGTTCCACATCTTGTCGGAAAACTGGGCTGACACGGTTTTAAGGGGAATACGGTCGCCTATTTTAAATCCCGCTTTTTCCGCCATCCTGCTTCCTATGGCACATTCCCTTGCCCCCGGCGCGGGATAGCGCCCTTCCACAAGGCCGCTGCCCCGTGAAATAAGATTAAAGTTATGCAGGGCCAGTTCTTCTTCTGTCCTTATGCCCCACAGGAGGGCGTGTTTAACCGTGCTGTCCTGGAGAGTGGCATAGGCCATGACGCGGGGCAGAACAGCCCGTACCCCGTCAATGCCGAGTATGAGGCTTTCCAGGCGGGATGCGGGCACAGGGGCGCCTGTATCATCTTCCAGGGGAAACTGAACCGGATAGTATTCCTTTTCAGATTCAAAGCGGGAAGATACCACGCTGACCTGTCCGGTCTCAAAAACCTGGACCACTTCTTCTATGTTGTTCATCATCCCGGCCATCCAGGCCTGCATAAAGACCATAAAAAACACCGCGACAGCGGCGGCGGCGATACAGAAGATGGTACGCCGCATATTCCGCCAGATGTTCCGGTACGCGATAGTTATGAGAACGGCAAACCCTCCGCCATAGCGCATACTGCCTCCTATTCAAAACGTAGAGATTCGGTAACCGGCATACGGAGAACCCCGCGGACAGGAAAAAAGGCCGCGCAGGACGCGAGTATGGTGGCGATGACGCCAGAACCGGCAATGACGGGGATATTCCACACGGAACGGAAAATGCCGGTAACCCGGTAGCCCATGTCGCCCCCCACGGATTCGGCCATGGCGGTAAAGTCAAGGCCGTAGGCGACCAGGGGGATATTGATAAGGCAGCCCGCCAGTATGCCCAAAAGAGAACCGAAAAGCCCGGTCATTCCCGCTTCCATCATGCAGGCGCCTGTCAGTTGGCCGTCGGTCATGCCCAGGGCCCGCATCATGCCCAGCTCCTTTGTCCGCTCAAGAACGGCCAGGAGCATGGTATTGGCGATACCCAGGAAGGAAAGGAGAAAAAGGAGCCCCGTCATGATACGGGTGGGTATATTGTCTCCGGCGGAAGCGCCAAGGTAATCCTGCACATAACCCTGCCAGGGAAAAATATCCAGATCGCCTTCAAGGACGCCGCCGGCTTTCAAAAAGGCCGCCTTTATCGCCTGGGGGCTTTCGTCCTTTCCGGGAACCCTTGAGTCATCGGCGTTCTTTTTCCTGACCAGAAGTTCCGTAACACGGCCTTCCAGCATGAGCCCGGCCTCGTCCTGCAGCACATCCAGGGGAATCCAGGCGGTATTGTTGTTGTTTTTTGGATTGGGAGCATTGACCACCCCGGCAAGCACCGCGGAGATCAACTGGTTTACATGCCGTATGGCCCCGGGATACGAGACCCTGTTCATGGCGGCCAAAACCTCATCCTGAACTTCCCTGTCCTCAGACACCAGATACCAGGTTTTTAACAGTTCGTCAAATTCGTAAGCCTGGTAGAAAAGCTCAAGCTCTCGGGCGTTTAAGGCCGGGGCAAGTTCACGGTCAAACCTTTCCTCCCGTACCGCTTCGGGAGCCGCCTTGATGTCAAGGACCGTGGAGATGCGTATATTCATGCGCCCCGCGTTTTCCAGGATTTTCCAGTAACGGTCCATATCAGAATCGCTGATGTTTTTTTTAAGGACCCGCCGCTCCTCCCCCGGACGGGGTTCTTCTTCTTTGGGCGCGTAGAGGCCGCCCCGCCGCGAGGCCGCCGCCTCGTACAGGCCCAGCACAAATTCCCTGTGTTCGGGAGCAAGGGAGGCGGCGAGGTTTTCCAGGTCCATCCGCGAAGGCCGCTGGGGAATACCCACGCCGAGCCTGTCGGCGGTTACCGCGCCAAGCACCACCTCGAAAGCGCCGTTTTTGATATAGCGGCCCGATTCCATATACGCAGGATAACGGAGCAGCCTCTCTTCCGAAACAGGATCGCAGCCTATAACCATCATGGGCGCCGAGGCCGATTCGGAATAAACAGTTCCGGTAAATACAAAACGGGGCGCGCTGTCATAACCCGCCCTGTCAAGACCGTCCGCGTACCGCTCCCAGCATCTGAAACTTTCATACATCGGAAGATCGTCCTTTTTGTCATAGTAGGCGCCGCTCTGGAGCTTGGCCGCGCCTATCTCAAAGACAGCGATATTCCGTACCGAATCAATGTTCATGCCGGTAAGCCAGCCGTCGGCGACAATATAGAGGCAGACGCTGATGCACACCGCCAGAATGGTGAGCAGACTCTTTACCCTGTGACGGGCCAGATTGCGAAAGGCAATGCGCATTAGTTCCATTACCGCGCCTCCTCAGGCCGAACGCCGTTCATCGGCTTCAATCTGACCATCGCGTATCATGATGATACGCCGTGCATAATCCATAACCATTTTATCATGAGTCGAAAAGATAAACGTGGTCCCTTCGCTCTCATTGAGCTTCATCATGAGATCGAGAATTTCCCCGCCAGTTTGGGAATCCAGATTTGCCGTCGGTTCGTCGGCCAGAATCAACGCGGGCTTTTTTATCAGCGCCCTGGCAATGGCCACCCTCTGCTGCTGCCCGCCCGACATCTCCCTGGGCCGGCGCCTTTCCATGCCCCCAAGACCCAGAGGTTCTATCACCGAGGCAAGACGGTCCTGAATCTCTTTTTTATCAACACCCAGAAGTATAAGGGGAAGCGAAATGTTTTCCGCAGCCGACAGAACAGGGATGAGGTTATACGCCTGAAAAATAAACCCTATGTTCTTCCGCCGCAAAAGGGCAAGGGCTTTTCTGGAAAGACCCGCCGTATCTTCCCCGCCTATGCGCATGGTCCCGCCGCTCAGGGTATCCAGGCAGCCGGCCAGATGGAGGAAAGTTGATTTACCTGACCCCGACGGCCCGGCTATGACGGAAAATTCCCCCTCCTCAAAATCAAGGGAAACTCCCCGCAGGGCATGTACGGTCTGCCCGCCAAGCCCGTAATCCTTAACCAGCTTTTCCGCTTTTACCACTGTCACGACACACCTCCCGCACCTTCAAAATGTTAGCTCATTATAACTATTACCGCCGCCTTCCGCAAGCCCGTTTCATATATGGGGGGAGCACTAACCAAACGTAATCCGGGAAGAGCGGTGAGTGTTAGTATGTTTTCTCGCAGTACGCCGGGAGCCGCATCGTCTGTTTCTCCGCAGGTCCGCTACGCGGCCCAAAGCTCCGAAACAAACTGGATGCGGCTCCCGGCACTTACAGGAAATCATCATACCACTTCTTTCCTATGCGCTTCCCGGATTGGTTTGCCTTGTGTTCCCTCAGTAGTTGGCTCCGGCTCCCCCTCGGACGGGCTTCCTCACCCGCAACATACCGTCACGGCAGGGTCTCGGAGAGCCCCTGCCGGGCTTTGGTTTAGCGGATTCGGCGATCCCGTCCTACCCCCACGGATTGGGTTATTGGCTACTTCTTCTTCCCCCCGTATCAGCAGTATACCGCATACAGCCAGAATAAGCGCGAGAACCCCG
>JAIRXO010000234.1 GCA_031268255.1 Spirochaetaceae bacterium | reverse complement strand
ACACAAAGGACCGGATGCATCGTTTTTCCTTGGCTACGCGGATTCAGAACGTAATTCATGATATGCGAACATGGGCCGCGTATCAAGCCGTAAGCACCTGGGGGGTAGGCGCAAACCGTGTTTGCGCCGCAGGGGGGCCTGACATCGGCATGTTGGGCCTGACGTCAGCGGGGAAACAGGCCCCCCTTAAAATGTATATCAATTTTTCCCAAAAAACAGCCCGAAAATCGCAAAAAAACAACAAGGGATGGTTCCATAAGGGCATATTACGCCGTATAGTGGAGTATACTCCGGTATGTTCAGGGATATTTTCTGGTTCCTCAGAGGAATAAAAGTATACGCCCTCATTGGTGAAAGCGGCACCGGAAAGAGTTTCAGGGCTAAACTTGTGGCGGAAAAAAACGGCATTGACGTTATCATTGACGACGGGCTTCTTATACGGGATAACCGCATCCTTGAGGGGCACTCGGCGAAAAAAGAAAAGACCTTTCTCGCCGCGGTCAAGGTGGCGCTTTTTGACGACAAGGCGCGGAGGGACGCTGTCGCCAGGAGGCTTCAGGCCGAAAAATTCAAAAAAATACTTATTCTGGGAACTTCCGAAAAAATGGTAAACAAGATCGCGGCCCGGCTCCAGCTTCCCAGTCCGGGAAAAATCATACAAATCGAGGATATAGCCAGCCAGGAAGAAATAGAACGGGCCATAAGGACGCGCAGGGTCGAGGGCAAGCATGTGATTCCTGTTCCTTCCATAGAGATAAAGCGGAACTATCCCAATATTTTTTACGACGCCATAAGGATATTCAAAAAAAAGTCGGTGCCCCTGCCCATACAACTTGGCGCTCCGCCCAAGGTTCACGAAAAATCAGTGGTAAGGCCCGAATATTCAAAAAAGGGAAAGGTGATCATTTCCGAGGCGGCACTGAGCCAGATGGTCATTCACTGTGTTGACGAGTACAACCGTCAGATACGCATAAAAAAAATCGTGGTCAAGGATGACGATGCCGGATACCGTCTGGTCATTACCATCGACGTACCCTACGGCACCCAGCTCGCGGGCAATATCCACGAGCTTCAACAGTATTTGATTGACAATATTGAACAGTACACCGGTATCCTCATTGAGGAAATAAATATTATCATCAACAAGATTATTCAATAGGAGTTTTTCATGCGTATAAGGTCATGTGTCTTTGTTCTTTTTTTTGCCGTCTGCGTCCTGGGCCGCTCTTTTGCCCAGGCCCCGGAAAGTCCTGTTTCCTATACTACCCTGGCCCGGACCCAAACCTCCCATTATGAGGTGTACGCCGAGGGCGGCGCCGGCGCGTCGATAGAACTTTCAAAAGAAATGGAAACCCGTTTTGAAGTGTATAACCGGCTCTTCCGTTTTGAGGAAAGCGCCCTTGTCTCTCCCCTCAGGGTCATTGCCTTTGACAATGCCGGGTCCTTTGACAGCTATATAAGCGCCCAACTGGGGAGGAGACGCGAAGGCGCGGTGTATCTCCACTACCAGAGGCCCGAAAGAAGGGAACTGGTGCTGCTCCTCGGCGGCGGGGAGTCAGGACGCCTGGCGGCGCACCAGGCATTTGTCCAGTTTCTCCGGGCTTTTCTTCCCAATCCGCCGTCGTGGATACGGGACGGCTTTGCCGTGTATTTCAGCACCCTGTTTTTCAGCGGGGAAGGTGTCGCGTATGAGGAAAATCTCGCCTGGCTCGATACTGTCAAAGCCTGGGGAAGGGAAACGCCGTCACTGGACTCGGTCCTCATGGCGGACATTCAGGGCAGCTTTGAGAATTTTATCCCCGCGTCCTGGGCACTGGTGTCCTTTCTCCTTAACAGCGGAAACATTGATTACCAGAGAACCCTCTTTGAGTCATTCATGCTGTTAAAGCCCGGTGCGTCTTCGGCGGAAAACAGCCGCATCGCGCGGGAATACATGAATACCTGGATCAATTCCGGGGCCTTTGCCCAGGACTACCGGAACTATTTCGCCTCACGGAAAACTTTTGCCGAACTTGTGGATATGGGAAAGGCCTCGTACCAGCAGGACCCGGCCATGGCCGAGATGTATTTTCTCCAGGCCATAGAATTACGGCCCGGCCACTACGCCCCCTATTACTACCTGGGCATCATGGCCTATGAACGGAACGACTGGAACCTTGCCGATTTTTACTACGAATCGGCCCTCGAAAACGGCGCGGACCGGCCCCTTACCCTCTATGCCCTGGGCTTAAACGCCCTTTCCTCAGGCAGAACCGTCGAGGCCAGGGCTCTCCTTAACCAGGCTGTCGAGGCCGACCCTGAACGCTACAGGGACAAGGCAGAGGAACTCCTGCGTTCCCACTAACGGTTAATACAGACGCCTGACAAGTCCCGCGTAGGGCCGTATAAAATTCAAAAACGGGTTGTCAACGGAAAACACCTGGAAATACTCCGCGCCGATATCGACAAAAAGGTTTTCCGTTACAGCCCACTGAAGCGAAACGCCCCCCGAGGCGGAACCCAGCCAGGTGGTAAAACGGTCTTTGTCCACGATGCCCGAATATTCAACATGCAAATCCCAGATCAGGGTAAGCCCCCCGCCAAGGCGGAAATTCAGCGCCAGGCCGCTTTCCCCTAACCGAAGCCGCCAGAGCAGGTTGGCCTGGACAGAGGCAAGCTGGTTTGACGCCCGGCTTCCGTCTGTCTCCCTGGAAAGATAATTCCAGGACGGATTAAACTCAAAGCCGAATTCGCCGGGAACGCCTTGTTTCCCGCCTTCCTTTGTTCCGAAAGGCATAATGACCAGCCACGCGGACGCGCCCGCCGGCTGGAAACCCTTCCCGTAATTTTTGTTGAACTCGCTGAACGGGAGGGGGAAAAGGGGCTTAAATCCAAGCCCGGCAAAGACGGCGGCGTTTTTGCCCGATGCTATCACGGGCTTTAATGTCTCCTCTGGAGGGCGCGGCGGTTCGAGTACCGTAAAATATTCCCATGCCGAGGCGTTTCCCGGCCTGCCCAAAAGGTCGAAACTTACGACACAGGAGCGGTAATCGCCGGAGGGCAGGGAAATTTCAACAAAGTTTTCTTCTCCCGCAATCCTGGCCGCTTCCCGGTATGTTCCGTTGCTTTGCCGTTCTATTACCATCTCGTAAAAAGAGGCAAAGTCAACGGCTGTCCAGGTAAACCTTTGCGCGTAACGGTCCGCCGTCAGGGACTGTACCGTAAAATATCCCCACGCCGAGGGAGAGGCGGCCTGTCCAAAAAAATCATAGGGGCATACCTGATAGCGGTACTGTCCGGGCGGCAGGGAACAGTCCGCAAAGGGCTTGTCGCTTCTTTTCCGCAGTACCCGGGTATATTCCGAGGCGGCGTCAAGCCGTTCAACGGTCAGCTCGTAAAATGCGGCGGATTCAAGCTCTGTCCAGCCGAGGCGCTGTATAAAGCGCGGCCCTTGCATGGCCGTGTTTTCTTCTCCGGCCAGGGAAAGCGAGACGCATAAAAAGGCGGCGGCCAGGAGCCGGAAGCGGGCGCCCATGCTACAGTCCGTACAGGATATCCGGGACCGTCAGGGCCGGAGCGCCGGGTCTGGGTATGGAAAGGGTAAAGCGGTATTCGGCTGTTTCTCCCCGCCTCTCCACCGTACCGTCAGGGGCTATGCTCAGGGCGCTGATGCGCCAGATATACCCGCCGTTTTCCAGTATGGCCAGGTTTTCGAGGCGGTAACTGGTCTGGGGCGAGGGAGGGACGCTGACAAGCGGAACGGCGCCGGAGGCCGCGTCCCCCTCACCGGAGCCTGAGCGGTAAAGCTCAAAACTATAGGCGTTGGCGCCGGGTACGGGTTTCCAGCTAAACGTAAAGAAGCTGGTAAACGGCGCGGCCCCCGCGTTCCGCCGTATATAGGCCGCGTCAATCACCGCGTCAGGCGAGGGCTCGAGCGCCCCTGGCCTTTCCAAAAGGGGGACAGGAAGCACCCGGGAAGCGGGCGGAGGTTCGGGCGGGGGTTCGGGCCGTATGCGGACAGGGGGTATTTCCACTACAGGGGGTATTTCCGCCACCGGGGGAAGCTCCTCGGCCTCGGGGGGCTCTTCGGGCGGCGGAACTTCCGCAGCGGTTTCCGGCGCATGTTCTATGGTAAAGGCCGAGACAGCGGAACGCGGGACGGTTCCTCCGTAGCTCTCCGGGTATCTGGGCGTTACGCGCCAGTACCATGTTCCCTCGCCAAGATTGCCGGTTGTATAAAAATACCCGCCTACTTTTTCCGAAAGGCGCGGATTAAGCATATCAGGGTTATCGGCGGCTTCGAGCGTATAGACCGCCTCGTCATCGCCGGAAGGGCTTCCCCCGTCTGTCCACCGGAACTGTATTTCTGGCGGCCTGTCCCGGTAAGAGAAAAGGGCGCCCCTGCCGGGATAGCGCGGGATGGGAGAAGAAGCGTTTACAATGGACAGCCTTCCTGACGCGGCAAAAGCGGCGTCCCCGCTCCGGGGATATGCCCGCCACCAATAGGCGCCGGGTGCAAGTTCAACTGTCATGCCTGAATTTGACGGGCTGTCAACGGTCTTTATAAGGCGGGAAAAGCGCCTGTCTGACGCGATATCAAGCCGGACACGTTCTTCTTCAGAAAAATTTGAGCTTTGAAACGAGAAGGCCACTGATGCCGGTCCCGAGCCAAGCAGGGTTTGGCCGGGAAGCGGGGCAAGGACTGTAACCTGGGGCTTTTCCTCAATGTACCCCGAAGCGTCAACGCTGAGGGCGTCACCGGCGGCCAGTTCCCGGCTTTCCCCGGAGGAATGTAAAGAGACGCTGCCGGCCATTACCCTTACGGCGAATTCCTCTCCGGCATCCACGCTGACAGTGCTGCCCGCGCTGAGGGTAAGTTCTTTCCCGCCCGAACTTATGACCAGGCCCTTGTCCCTTGAGTCAACAGAGATATTGCCGCCGGAGAGTTCAAGCCTGGCCCCCATATCGGGATCATAGAAAGCCTGTATGAGGCTGTTTTCCGAAAGGCTTACCTCCGTGGCGTTATCAAAGGTGATAACCGCGTCGGAAAGATCGGCGGTGCGTATCAGGTCTCCGTTATACACCGGCGACTCCCTCTGCACCGACGCCCAGGCAAGCCTTTCCCCAAAACGGCGCTGGGCTCCGTTGCGTTTGTAGCTTATGATTCCAACGGGGATTTCGGAATTTTTTGTCAGCGTCCGGGTAAGGTCCCGCCAAAAAAGCAAACCGGAAAAAAGGGCCCCGGAAAAACAGATGAGGACTACAATTATATCGGCGATGCGGTTTTTCTTTTTCATGTACCGCGTCCTTCTCCGCCTTTTCCGTCTTTTCCCTCGGAAAGCCGGTATTTCTTTTCAACCAGGTTTCCCCTAACGGTGCCGGGAACCGGAATACCGAGCAGGGACCTGAGTTCTTCAAGGCTTTCCGGCCCCTGCGGCCCTATACAGGACAGGGCAAGGGCTGAATTCATTTTTGGTATCTTCTTCGAATCTTCGATAAGCCGTGCGTTCTCTTCAGGGTCCTTCATATTGATGACCGCGAATACGCGGAGCTTTTGACCCTTGTCCGAAACGGGAGGCATTTCGCTGGTCAAAAGATATTTTCCTGTAAGACGCCAGGTATGTTCGGTAATGAGGATTTCAGTGCCGAATCGTTTGTTAAGACTCTCTGTCCTGTCGGCCAGGCTTACCGTGTCCCCTATAACCGTATATTCAAGTTTTTCTTCCGAACCTATCTGGCCGGCGACAACATGGCCGCTGTTAAGGGCGCAGCCCATACGCAGCGCCGGTCTTTTTTCCCCGCCCCTGCCATCGTTAAAGCTCCGCAGTGCCGCCCGCATCAGGAGCGCGGCGCGTATCCCGTTGAGGGCATGCTGTTCCTCAAGACCGCGTCCGGGAGGATAGTCCTGTTCAGGCGTCTCAACGGCCCCCCAGTGGGCCATTACCGCGTCGCCTATAAATTTGTCAATTATCCCTCCGGTAACGAGTATGCAGGCGACCATGCGGTCCATGTAGTCGTTGAGGAATTCGACAACCTCCGCCGGGCGCAGTTTCTCCGATATGGCGGTAAAGGAACGTATATCCGAAAAGAAGATCGTGGCGTTCCTGTCTGTTCCCCCGATTTCGAGCCGGCCCTTTCTGGCCAATATGGCGATGGTTTTGTTGGTGAACTTTTCAAAATTCAAAAGAACATGACTCATGCTTATCATGCTCTCGGTAAGGAGTCCTGTCTCGTCGTGGTTTTTCGCCTCAAGCTCCAGATGGTAATGACCGTCCTCTATGGCCTCTGCGGCTTCCCTCAGTATATCAAGGGTGCCTGTTATGGAGCGGGAAAAAAACCATATAAAGAGCACGCCCAAAAACCAGGTTCCAAGGGAAAGGTAAAGATTGCGCCTTGTGGTAGTGTTTATGCCTTCGAACACGATGTCGCTTGCTATGGTGGTAATAACAAAAGCTCCGCCTCCGGCTATTCTTTCGGCGGAGGCAAAAAAGCCCTGCCCGTCTTTATTCCGGTACATGGTCCGGGTCTGTTTTACCTTGTTTTCCAAAAGACCCCTTATCAAGGGATCGCCGCCAAGGTTTACCGTATTCCGTATCAGTTCCCGGTCAGGATGAATAAGCACATCCCCGGAATCATTTATCATAAAGGAAGTATTTGCCCCTGTTCCGTAGGAATCAAGGAGGGTCTCAGGAGAAAAGAGAACAGCGCCCTGATAATCATCATAAGAGAAACGGAGGCACAGCATGGGAACCCCGTTGAAAAAAGGAGCGGCGTTAAGAAGCTCCGGCCCTCCGTCAAGGCCGGGGAGGACTCCGGCGGCATAGTTCCCTGCCAGTGATGCATCAAGCTCATGGGAGGCGAAAAAATCCTCGTTTACCAGAACAGGCGGTGTTCCGGGGAAAGAACCGGAGTTTCTTTTTCTTCCGTCAGGGATAAAAACCGCGATGCTCCTGTTATCGCTGAAAAACGAGGTATCTCCGCGGTCTCCCCCGGCAAGGGCGCGGGACAGCAGAATACCATTGGCCCTGACAGAATCAAGAATCGCTTCGGCTGCCGAAGCAGCGTTATCGTTGATGCTGCGGTTGTTCTCCCCGGCGGTATTCCTGGTATCGGTATGTACCAGAAACCACACCATGGCGCTTATCAGGCCCAGGGAAAAAAACAGGACCACCGTCATCATGATGACAAGTTTTACGCCTATGGAGAAGCTGACCCGCGGACTGTCTTTGTCTTTAGGCGCGTCTGGCTCTGGTACGCCTGGCTCAAAGACAGCAACAGGCTCAGGCGCGTCGTCAGGCTCAAGGACGGCAACGGGTTCGGGCGCGTCGGGTTCAAGGACGGCAACGGGTTCGGGCGTTTCATCGGGAAGGGCTTCAAGCACATCGATCTTTGATTCCAGGGAAGAATTCCCGCTGCTGAATACGCCGTAGGCGTCTATTCCATCCTGCCGGGATGTCATGGATTTTTTGGGAGAGATGATAAATGTTCCGTTATCAGCGGTTTCAAGCCGCTTTTTTTCGTCCGTCCCTTCCATACCTACCCCCTGCCCCGTCCGCCTTTCCTGGACAGAATGGCCGTGTCCGCGTAAAGCCGCCATGTCTTTCTGACATCAGCCATGGTTCCGGGTCCCAGGGGGCCGGCGCAGCGCCTGTTTATGAGGGCATCGGTACGCCGCAGCGAGTCAAGATCGGCGATAATCTTTTCCGCTTCACCTCTGTCCTCCATGTTCACCACGGAAAAAACCCTGAGCGGCTTTTCCTTTCCCTTGAGTTCAAGGCTGCCCATTTCTTCCGTGACAAGGGAAGCTCCCAGAATCTTCCGGGTATGTTCGGTAATCAGAATGTCCGTATCAAAAAGGTCATTGGGTCCTTCCATGCGGGCCGCCAGGTTTACCGTGTCGCCTATGACCGTATATTCCATCCTTTCCTCAGAGCCAATCTGTCCGGCGATGGCCTCGCCTATGTTGATGCCGCAGCCCATTTTGACCGGCGAAAAGCCCTTTCCCGTTCCTTTTTTTCTCAGGTAATAGGCGGCCCGCTCGGCGTTCCAGTTGCATATAACGGCGCGGGCCATCAGGGCGGAACGGACACAGGCAAGGGCATGCTGCCGGGGACTGCCGCCGTCCTCTCCGGTCTCTCCCCAGAGGGCCATCACCACAACGCCGTCCTGGGTAAGGAATTTATCCACTATTCCGCCGGTGCAGGTGATACAGGGTACTATGCGGGAAAGAAAGGCATTGACAAAGGTAACAAGGCCCGACGCGGTAAAACGCCCGGACAGCACGCCGAAATCGCGTATCAGGATAAAGGCTATGGCCACGGTTCTTGCCGTTCCCGTGCGGGTAAGGGCGCCCTGCCTGGCAAGGCGCACAATGGTTTTGTTGGTAAACTTCTCAAAATTTTCAAGGCCGTGTCCCATGCCGATAAAGGTACTGGTAAGAAGCCCTATTTCGTCCCGGCTCCGGTATCTGAGCGAAAAACGGTAATTGCCGTCCTCCATGGCGGAAGAAGCCGCCGCGAGGGCTTTTATGGGCCTGCTTATGGTCCGGGAAAAGAGACTGATAAACAGTATCGACAGGGCCAATACGGCGGCGCTGACAAAAGCATTGCGCCTGACGACGGTCCTTGTACCGCGCAGGACCGCGGCGGCGGGTATTCTGGTAACAAGCACCGTGCCTGTCCCGGAAAGCCTTTGATAGGCCCCAAGATATTCAATCCCCTTATCCGTATACACAGTCTGAAAATTCCTGTCTCCCCGTTCCAGGGCGGTTTTTACCAGGCCCTGATTCGCCTGATTGTCCGTGCCATGACCTGGTTCAGGATACACAAGGACATCGCCGCTTTCGTTGACCAGAAAACTTAATGTTTCGCTGTTCTTTGACCTGAAATCCTGAAACGGTTTTTCCCCGTCAAGAAAAACAACAGCGCCGCCTGAATCCGCCCAGGGAAAGAACATGATTAAAAGGGGAACAGAAAAACGGGAGCCGCCGTTAAGGACAAAGGTCTCCCCTCCGGCAGCCCGTTCCAGAGCGGTTTCCGATGCTTCCAGAAAAACGCCGCCCGAAGGAGAAGTTCCCCCGGCAAAGGTAAAACCGGGGTTGATAAAGGCACTCACGCGGCCGGCCTGTTCCGGGCTTTCGGACAGAACCGCGGCGATATACGGATTCTTCTCAAAGAAAAGAGCCTCGTCCCGGCCATCAGAGGCGGAACCCAGGTCCAAAAATGTACGGGTATTGGACAGCACTGTCCCAAAAAAAGTTTCTACCCCCGACGCGACGCGCCTGTTCAGGGTAAAATTATGATCCTCGGCGCTGATACGCACATCGGCGCTTACCAGTATCGAAACAAGAACAGAAATTGCTCCTAACGAAAAAACAAGAAACGACGAGATAATGATTACAAGTTTTGCCCCAAGGGGAACTCGTACCCTGGTCTTGCGGGAACAGGGTTGGGTATACGCGTCCATGACTTAACTTTAACGCACATACGGGAATTTTTCAAAAAAGCGGTGCTTATGAACTTGTTTAGAAAATGCCGTGCCTGAACAACTCTTTTCGGGAAAATGACCGCCTGGGTCCAGTATACTTATTACAGTATGGGTTTTTTAAAAGCGTGGGTTTTTATCCTTCTCGTCCAGAGCGGCTGTGAATTGTACAACCTGCCCCTCAACAACACGCTGCCGCCGCCAAGTAAGGCTTTCGCGGCAATAACGAATTTTCAGCAGCTCAGGGAGGCCGTAGCCGCCGCGCCTTCTGGAAAGGCATCAACCCTTTTGATAAAAACAGACTTTAACACCTTTAGCAAAGCGCCGTATCCGGCGCCGCCTGTCGAAATAGAAAACAAAACGATCATCCTCTCCGCCGGTTCCTCTGACAGGAACATCACCAGGGAAACTACGCTCCTGTCTTCGTTCTTTCTGGTGAAAGCCGGAGGCGAACTCATCCTGGGCGAAACCGGAAGCCAGGGCAGACTCAGCCTCACAGGAAACTCAGGGGCAAACGAAGGATTTGTAAATGTTGAAACAGGCGGAAAACTGACCATGAACAAAAACGCCGCCCTGATGGGCAACAGTGCGGGCAGCGCAAAGGGCGGCGCCGTTACGTTAAGCGGAACCTTTGTCATGAACGGGGGAGAGATACGCGGCAACACGGCGGCCTCAGGCGGCGGCGTCTATATATCAGGCGGGGGCAGCTTTAGAATGTCAGGCGGAACCATAGGCGGCAACAGCGCCCCATCCGGGAAAGGCGTATATATAGCGTCAAACGCCGGGTTTTTCATGTCAGGCGCCGCGGCGGTTGCCCCGGACAATGACGTGTACGTCCATGACGGGAGCTGCGTTACCGTTGAGCATGCCCTGGCCGGAACCTTTCCCGCGGCGACCCTGACCCCGGAAAACTACACGGTTACGCCGCTTCCCGTCCGCCTGCTTACATCCGGTCAGGCATCGGTTACTGCCGCCGAAGCGCCAAAGTTCGCCGTTACCCAGCCGCCCGGCACAACAAGATACCGCGTGGACAGCAATGGCTGCCTCAGCGTAAGCAGCGGTATCGTGCGGCTTGCCTCCAATAATACCGAATACAGCAGCCTGCAGGCCGCCTTAAACATGGCGGCAGTTGAGGACACGGTGTATATACTTGACAATATTGTCATGACGGCCCAAAGCGAAACAGCCGATATTCCCACAGGAAAGAAAATCACCCTGCTTCCCTTCGGCTCGGAAAAAAGAATTACCAGAGGAGGCGCTTCTCCCTTTGAAAGTCTCATAAGGGTATCCAAGGGGGCGGTCCTCAAGCTCTCAGGCGGCCAGGGGAATTTGATTCTTGACGGGGCCGGGTTAATATCCAAAGGCGCACTTATCTATGTACAGGACGCCCTGCTTGAGATAGAGAACGGCGTAAGTATTCAAAACAACAATAACACCTATTCGGGAACGGCCCCGGGCGGCGGCGTCAACATTTACTGTACCGCGAACATGACAGCCCTCATTATGTCCGGGGGAACCATAAAGGGAAACAAGGCCGGGTCCGCCGGGGGTATATATGCAAAAGGAGCGGACATACGCATAACAGGCGGAAAAATCGAAGAAAACGACAGCTCCAATTCCTATAATAACGGAAGCATACTCATAGACGACGGCACGTTCCTCTTGAGCGGTCAGGCCGAAATACGAAATAATAAAACCAGGGGCGTATGTATCAATTCGGGCACCTTCACCATGACAGGCGGGCTCATAGAAGCCAACGCCGGCGGCGGCGTATATGTAGGGAACGCGGCCCTCATTATGTCCAAGGGCGAAATAAAAGCGAATAACGGCGACGGTATCTTTATCGACGGCGGATCGGTTGTCATGAGCGGAAGCGCGCGCATAGGCGCCCAGTCCTCAGGCCACGGAATAAACTTTTCAAGCGGCAGCATGTTATCCATGGAGGGAGACGTTCTGGTAGAAAGTACCGTAAGACTCATCTGGGATAAATTCATCACCGTCAAGGGAGATCTTACCCAGCCATATCCCGTAGCGACCATAACACCGTCGGTCTATGCCCGCGTCTTCCCGGTTGTCAAACTCGACGGCGTAAGCGATACAGACCTCTTTGCCAAATTCGCGGTAACGCCCAGCGGCGCCGTGAAATACCATGTAAACTCAAGCGGATACTCCGTCCCAAGCCTCCCATAAGCGGCCTCTTGCCACAACAAACAGCTTATGTTATTTTCAATTAATATATTAACTATTCAAAAGTTAATAATTGAGAGGTTACATAATGGCACAAAGGGGCAGCAAGAACCTGCATTTAATGGAATCAACTCCGGTTTGGGCAAGCATCATCAGGCTTGCGCTCCCCATGATGTTCAGCATGATTGCGCAGTTGGTCTACAATATGACCGACACGT
>JAIRXO010000148.1 GCA_031268255.1 Spirochaetaceae bacterium | reverse complement strand
ATGGTCTTCGCGATGCTGATTATGTCATCTTTGCCGGTTCCTATGAGGGGGCGCATCACCGGGAGGGTCAGGCGGCTTTCTATGGCCGCGATGTTCTCCACGGTCTGGCTTGCTACCTGGGAGAGGCTTTCTCCGGTAATGAGGCATTTTATTTTCCTCCTGAGGGCAAGGTGTTCCGAACATTCCATCATGGCCATTCTGAGCAGTACGGTGGTCCACGGGAGGGGGGCCTCTTTTATGCGCAATTGTACGGGGGTAAAGTCTATGGTGTGGAGTCTGATTCCCATGGTATAGGACCCGATTATGCCGGCGAGGCTGACTACTTTTTTCCGGGCTTCGTCAGAGGTATAGGGGTAGGCGTGAAAGTATACCGCTTCGATGCGCATTCCCCGCCGGGCCATGAGGTAGCCTGCCGCGGGGGAATCAATGCCGCCTGAGAGGAGGAGGAGGCCCCTGCCGGCGCTTCCGACCGGAAGGCCCATGAGGCCCTTGTTCGCCATGGCGTAGACAAAGGCCCGTTCCCGTATTTCAACCTGGAGTACGCTTCCGGGTTTTTTTACGTCCACGGACAGGGAAGGGTAGGCCCTGGTTACCGCGTCTCCGGCCCCGCAGCATATCTGGTACGAATCAAGGGGAAAACTTTTGTCGGTCCGCCGCGCTTCTACCTTAAAGGTTTTTATTCCTTTCGCGGCAAGCTGTCCGGCTTCTTCGACGCAGGCCGCGAAAAGGGCGGAGGGTTCTTTATCGCAGGTTCTGGCCCGCGCCCAGCCTGATATGCCCAGGAGGCGGCTGAGGGCGGTTTCGGTTTTTTCCTCCGCGCCTTCCGGCGCGCTGACATACCAGCGGCCCCGGGCCGTATTGATGACCGCTCCGCTTCCCCTGAGGCGCAGCGCCAGGTTATGCCTCAGTATGGTCTCGAACATTTTTTTGTTGCCGCCCTTGAGGACCAGTTCGCCGGGTTTTAATAAATAAAGGGTCATGCTGTTCCTCCGCGCGTTCAGAACTTCTTCAATATAAATTCTATGGCGTTGAGCAGGGCCTCGATATCGCCGCCGCCGGTTGTCCAGCCCTGGGAAATCCGTATGCCCTCAAGGCTGTCTTTTTCGTCCAGGCCCATGGCCGCGAGTACAGGCCGCTTTTGTGATGACGAAGAACAGGCCGACCCGGTTGATACGGCAAAGCCCCTGTCGTCAAGGACGCGCACCATGACTTCGCCGGGTATGCCCCTGAAGCCGCATTGCAGTATGTAAGGCGAAAAACGTTCGTCGGCCTCTGTCCGGTCATGGGGAATGAGAAAGGCGCGGTCCATGGAACGCAATCCGTTTATGAGCGTTCTAAAGCGGTCGCGGGCAGGGGCATAACAACTGCCTGTTGTTTCCCGCCCTCCGCGGGCCTCCAGCGCCGAGGCAAGGGCGAGGGCGCCGCCGACGTTTTCCGTGCCCGGCCTGACGCCCCGTTCCTGCCCGCCTCCGGCATTGAGGACTTCCAGGGGTTTCTTGAGCCAGAGGAGGCCAATGCCCCTGGGGCCGCCGATTTTATGGGCGCTGAAACTTGCCGAGTCCGCGCCAAGGGTTTCAAGATCAAAGGGAATTTTACCCAGGGCCTGCACCAGGTCCGAATGAAAATGCACCGGCCCGGTTTTTCTTGCGGCCTCCGCCAGGGAAGGAATGTCCATGACCGCGCCGGTCTCGTTATTGACCAGCATGACCGAGGCCAGTCTGGGGTTTTCAAGACCGGCCAGCGTTTTTGCCAGGCCTCCGGGGGAGACCCGCCCGTCTTTTTCGCTTTCTATCCAGGCAATGTTCATGCCCAGGCGGGAAAGGGTGTGGCCGCTTTCCCGTATGGAAGGATGTTCCAGGGATGAAAGGGCCATGCCCGGTTTTCCCCGGCGCAGGAGCATGGAGTTGAGGACTATCGCGTTGGATTCGCTGCCCCCGGAACTGAAATAAAGCTGCGGCGCGGGAACGCCCAGTACGGCGGCACAGCGCCGCCTGGCGTTTTCCAGGGCTTCTTTCGCCGTTCTGCCTTCACGGTGCGCCGACGAAGGATTTCCAAAGGGGCTTTCCCCGGCGGGATAATCACCGGGAATTGCCGTTGCCGCCCAGTCAAAGTAATGCCGTTTCATCGGCATCATCATAGTTTTTTTGCGCTGCCGGGGCAAGCGTGGGGATTGCGCCTACATCATCACCCTGAGTATAGCCTGGGAGGATTTCTGTATCTGGTCAAGGTCGTCCGGGTGTATGCTGCTGAGGAAGTCCCCAATGGAGGCGAGTTTTCGTTCCAGATAGCGGTGTTCTTCCGAATCAGGGGCGAGTTTGGCTGTTTCTTCGGTAAAGTACTGCCTTGTGTAGAGTATCAGCGTTGTGGTGGTCGCAAGGTAGAATTTGCCAAAGCCGTTGCTTCCAAGGCTGTACTTGCTGAACAGTTCCTGCATCTCGACCGGCTTCGGGCGGCTTACTATATCCTTAAAAGTCCTGATAAATTCATCGGCGCTTATCACCATACCGTTGGTCCAAAAGAGAAAGGCTTCCATAAGCTGGCTTCCCCGGTCAACCTTTTCGGCGAATTCCCTGGTCTGGGCGCTGTTTCCTTCCATGCTGAAAAACAGTCTTTCAAGTTCGGGCCGCATGACCGGGTAATTTTCAAGGAGTGTATCCATATCGCCCTGAACAAGAAAAGGGCCAAAATTATCGGCAAAAAGGGGTGTTATGGCAAAAATAAGGACGAGGGCGATTTTCGTTTTCATGCTTTATTATCGGCCAGGTTCAGGGGGAATTTAGCGGCGCCCTTCCCGGCGATGCCTTTCTATGCGCTCATAGGCGGCGTTGACCCTGGCCGTCTTATCGGTAGCCTTTTTCATATTGCCTTCGTGGCCGGCGTGGCGGTCAGGATGGTGGATTTTGAGGAGCTTTTTATAGGCTTCCTTGCAGGTTTTTTCGCCTGAACCAAAGGGAACGCCCAATTCGGCAAAATCGGCCCTGAATTCTTCGGGAAAATCCGGTGGCTGTTCCGCGGCTTTCCCCCTGTTTCCGGCAAACGCCGCGCCGCCCTTTCCCAGATATTCGTTTAGTTCATCATAGGCCGCTTCGAGTTCAGGATCAGGCCCCTCCGCCCCCGCGTTCAGGCGGCCATGCCCGTCGTGTATATAGCTTTCCAGCAAGCTGCCCAGGCGGTTCAAAATACCCATGAGTCTA
>JAIRXO010000288.1 GCA_031268255.1 Spirochaetaceae bacterium | reverse complement strand
AAAATGAACGGCAGGGAACTCCTGACCCATGCCGGTAAAATCAGTCATGAAAAGGCTCTTGAAAAGTCGGAAACCGAATACGAAAAATACCGCCTGGCCTTAAAAGAAAAAGAAAAAGCAGAAAGCCTTAATGAAATTGAAGATGACATCAAGAAGATAAAAAAGCCAAAGGGGAAATAGGACATGGAACTCAAAAACTACCAGCGCAATATATTAAACGTCCTCAAGTCTTTTTTCGAGCAGTGCCGCATCATGGGCCACGAAGAAACCTTTAAGAAAATTACCTCGGAACCTGATCATTCATACGCGGGAGTCTATTTGGGGGGTAGCGTAATAACAAACGCTTGCGCGTTTGTTATTTTGGAGTTTGCGCAAAGCGCAAACTCCACTTTGCCCATAAAGGCCAAGCGTTTTTATGGAGCGAAGGGGGGCCGGAAGCTCTGGTCCTGCTGCGCGGCGGCAGTTGAGGAAACAGGCCCCCCTCCTGGTGTATATGCGGATTGCGTATATGCGCCTTCCGCCTGTTGTCTTGAACGGGAAAAGGAAGTAGCATTGTAGTAAGTTATGAGGGTCATTATTCCAAAACGCATAAGCACCGCGGTTCTTAACGCTCTCAAGGCGGGGGTGGTGCCCCGTATCGGGCTTGAATATCTTGCTGTGGGCCGCAAGCGGGAGATTGAGACGGTTTTGCAGGACCTTGAGGATTTAAGCGCCGGGGCGGGGGCTTTCCGTTTTATCGTGGGCACTTATGGTTCGGGCAAGAGTTTTTTTCTTCAGGCTCTGCGGAATTATGCCATGGACAGGGATTTCGTGGTGGCCGACGCGGATCTGTCGCCTGAAAAGCGGTTTTCGGGTTCCGCCGGTCAGGGTCTTGAGACTTACCGGGAGCTGATGCAGCGGCTTTCTACCAAGCTCCGTCCAGAAGGCGGCGCGCTGGAGGCTATGCTCCAGAAATGGATAGGCGGCATACAGCAGGAGCTGCGGGATTCGGGCGGGGATGTTTCGCCTGCCGGGGTTGAATGGAAAATGTTCCAGCTTGTTTCCACTATGGAAGATTTTGCCCACGGTTTTGATTTTGCCAGGGTGGTGTCCGCCTATTACCGGGCTTTTCTTCAGGGGGACGACGAGAAAAAACGGAGCGCGGTGCGCTGGCTCAGGGGCGAATATGCTGCCAGGACCGAAGCCAGGGCCGCGCTGGGGACCGGGGAAATTATCACCGATGAAAACTGGTACGACTATGTAAAGCTCTTTGCCGTTTTCAGCGCGAAGATTGGCTACCGGGGGCTGCTTCTCTTTGTTGATGAATGTGTAAATCTCTATAAAATTTCCAACCGTCAGAGCAGGGAGAACAATTACGAAAAACTTCTTTCCCTGTTTAACGATGTGATGCAGGGCAGGGCAGGGCATCTGGGAATGTATGTGGGCGGGACGCCCCAGTTTGTCGAGGACTCAAGGCGGGGGCTTTACAGTTACGCGGCTCTTAAAAGCCGTCTTTCGGAAAACCGTTTTGCCCGTCAGGGGTATCCTGATTTTACCGGCCCCATTCTGCGTCTTGCCCGGCTTACTCACGAAGAAATTTTTGTGCTGCTCGAAAGGATAACCGAGATTCATGCCCAGCATTACGACTGGACGCCTCCTCTGGGGGAGGAGGAACTTACCGCCTTTATGGAACTTGTCCTTGGTTCTCCGGGCGCCGCCGAATTTATCACTCCCCGGGAAATCACCAGGGATTTTCTCGGGCTGCTTAATCTGCTTAAAGACGATGGCGACGCTGATTTTTACCGGGTCATCAAGGGTGGGGATTTCGCGTTCAGGGGGAAGAAGGATAGTGATGACGACCTCTACGCGGAATTTGAATTCTGATGGGCGCCTTTCCACGCCTTGCCCCCTTTGTGCGGGAATACAATTACGAAAAGCAATGGGGTCTCAGGGACATACAGGAAAAGGCGGCAGACGCCGTGCTTGGCGGTGATGACAATCTGCTCATTGCCGCGGGTACGGCGTCAGGAAAAACCGAGGCGGCTTTCTTTCCCGTGCTTTCTGTCCTTGATCCCGAGGTCTCCCTTGGCGCGCTTTACATCGGGCCCCTCAAGGCACTCATCAACGATCAGTTTGAAAGGCTCACCGGCATTTTTGAACGGGGGGGCATACCCCTGTGGCGCTGGCACGGGGATGTTGACGACAATCACAAGAAAAAATTTCTCTCCTGTCCTTCGGGTGTGCTTCAGATAACGCCTGAGTCCCTTGAGGCCCTGCTCTTGCGGCATCCGGGAAAGGTTAAGGCGCTTTTTGGGGCGCTCCGTTTTGTCATCATCGACGAGATACACGCTTTTATGGGAAGCGACCGGGGTTCCCAGCTTTTGTGCCAGATAGCCCGCATAGAAGAAGGGTCCGGCTGCCGTCCCCGGCGCATAGGGCTTTCGGCTACCCTGGGGGATTACGGCCAGGCCCTGCGCTGGCTGGGTCTTGGTTCGGGGAGAAAGGGCCTGCTCATACAGGAGGGCGAAAGAAAACGGCGTGCCCGTCTTGCCCTTGACTGCCGTTCCCCTGAGGAGGAGGCATCCTATTACGAGAGCCTCTATGCGCAGTGCCGGGGAAAAAAGTGCGTCATCTTCGCCAACAGCCGTCTTGAGGCAGAAGAAACCGTCAATGTGCTCAAGAGCATGGCGGCCAAGAAACGGGAGGCGGATGTTTTTTATGTGCACCACGGGAGCGTGTCGGGCCATTTCCGCATGGACGCCGAGAGGGAGCTCCGCGAAGAAGAAGGTCCCCGTACCGCCGCGGCCACGGCCACGCTGGAACTGGGCATAGACATAGGCCGCCTTGACCGCATCATACAGATAGGCCCGCCCTCAAGCGTTTCGGGTTTTGTCCAGCGCCTTGGCCGTTCGGGACGGCTTTCGGGTCTGCCCGAAATGTACTTTACCTCTCTGGAGCGGCCCGGGAACGATGAAAGCAGGTCCCTTCCCTGGGGTCTCCTTCAAACTATCGCCGTGGTAAAACTTTACCTTGAGGAGCAGTGGATAGAACCGGCCCTGTTAAAGCCCCTGCCGTACAGCCTCCTTATTCACCAGACCCTGAGCGTCCTTGCCTCTCTGGGAGAACAGCGTTCTTCCGTACTCGCCCGGCGCCTTCTTTCCCTTTCGCCGTTTCTTGGCGTAAGCCTCGATGATTACCGGGCCATACTTTCTTCTCTCGAAGTCCACGATTATATTGAAAGGACTGCCGAAGGCGGCATTATCCTGGGTCTTGAGGGCGAATATGTGGTGAACAATTATTCGTTCTATTCGGTTTTTCCCGATGAAGCGGAGTACAAGGTCCGTCACGGCGGAAAGGAACTGGGGACAGTGAATTTTCTCCCCGAACCGGGAAGCCGCATAGCCCTGGGCGGAAGGTACTGGCAGATTGAATCCTTTGACAAAAAGCGATCTGAAATTTATGTGACAGAGGCCCAGTCTGGAGGAGGGCCGGTGTGGCGGGGCAGCGGCGCCGGCATACACAGCCGCGTTGCCGAAACCATGAAACGTATTCTTCTTGAAAACCGCGACTATGCGTTTTTATCGGGGCCGGCCCGCCTCATTCTTTCCGGCGCCCGGCATCGCGCGCTCAAAAACCGCCTTGCCTCCCCCGGCCCCCTGGGACCGGATGATCTGCTTCCTACAGAGGACGGGGGCTTTTGCCTGCTCCCCTGGATGGGGAGCAGGGCCCTGCGCGCCCTCACGGCCCTTTTGCAGCACCGGGATTCCCAGAAGGAACTTGGCCTTGCGTCGTTTTACCGGCGCGGCGAATTTGCCCTTTACCTGCAAAGTTCCTTTGACGCGGAAAACTTCTGGGCCGCCTTACAGCGGGTCCTGCACCGCGCCCTGCATCGCCTCTCGGAAGGGGCCGGTGACGCCTTCCTTGAAGGAAGCAAAATTCCCTACAGCGATAAATACGATTACCTCCTCCCTCAGGAACTTCTTGCCAGGCAGTACCAGGAAAATATGCTTGCCCCCGAAGAACTTAGGGAAGCGCTGGGGGGCTGTTGAAATAGCGGCAAGAATCATATACTATACTGCATAATGACAAGTTATTCAATAAAATCGATCTTGTTGATTTTGACACAAATACTTCTTTTTTTGAACTTCTAAATTCATTGGGAGAGGTACAAAAAATTGGATGAAAATATAAGACAAAAAATATTATTTGAAATATCTCAGATTGATGAAGTGATAGAGAGTACAAAACCACTTCGGGATTTATGCAAAATGAGAGTTCCAGATGTAATTGAAAA
>JAIRXO010000224.1 GCA_031268255.1 Spirochaetaceae bacterium | reverse complement strand
CTGCGGAAATATCCTGAGCTAAAGACCCTTCCTTTCATGCTTAGTTCAGCGTCAGGGATACACGGGAGCCAGATGGCCGAACACCTTTTTTCCCTCATCCTTGCCTGGAACCGCTCTCTTCCGGCGGCCCTTGAGGCCCGGAAAAAGCATGAATGGCTCCATTTCTCAGGCCACAAAGTTTCGATACTCACTGACAAGACCATGCTGATTATGGGGTATGGGGCAATAGGAGAAGCTGTTGCGCGTATCGCCCTTGCCTTTGGGATGAAGGTAATCGCCCTGCGGCGCACGGTTTCAAAGGGCGCTTCGCTTCCGGGTCTGCGTTTGGAAAGCGCCTTGCGTCTTGGTGATTTTCTTCCTGTATCGGATTATGTGGTGAATATACTTCCCTCCACGGATGATACCTTTCATAGTTTTGGCAGGAAGGAATTTTCCCTGATGAAACAAAGCGCCATCTACGCCAATATAGGCAGGGGCGCCACCACCGACGAAGCGGCCCTGATCGAGGCCCTCTTGTCGCATCGCATTGCCGGCGCTCTCCTTGATGTTACCGAAGTTGAACCGCTTCCTCCTGATTCTCCCCTTTGGGATCTTGATAATGTACTGCTTACCGGTCATTATGCAGGTATGCATCCAGAGTACGGCAGGCTTGCCCTCGAAACGGCCCTTGATAATCTCCGCCGCTATGTCCGGGGCGAATCGCCGCGAAATCTGATTGACAAGGAGCGGGGGTATTAGGTGATCATAGGAATTGATATAGGCAGCACTACCACCAAAGCGGTCGCGGTAAAGAATGACGGGAGCATGATACGGGTCAAGACCAAGGGCCTTGACGCGCTTACTTCAGCATCCGGGGTTTTGGGCAAAATAACCATGGAAAATAACATTAATATAGAAGAAATCAGCGGGATAAATATTACCGGCGTGGGAGCCGAGAAAATCAGCGCCAGCATATTCGGTATTCCCGTGAGGAAGGTTGTTGAATTTACCGCCATAGGCATGGGAGGCCGCTCTCTTTCCGGCCAGGACAAAATTATCATCGCCAATATCGGGACCGGAACGGTCATCATCGAAGTTGATAACGAAAAAATAAGCCACTTTGGCGGGACAGGAGTAGGAGGCGGCACCATCATGGGGCTTTCAAAAAAAATGCTCCAGGTGGATAATTTTGATTCAATTATTGAACTTGCCTCCTCAGGCGACCTTAAAAATGTTGACCTCTTAATCGAAGATATTGCCGATACGGACATAGGGTATCTCTACAAGGAAGTAACCGCGGCGAACTTTGGAAAAATTTCCGATAACGCCTCGCGGGAGGACCTTGCCCTTGCGATACTCAACATGGTGTATCAGGTCATCGGCATGCTTGCCTCCTTTGCCGCCAGGAGCCGTAATCTGAACACCGTCATTGTAACCGGCAACGGCAGCAATAACCCCATAGGCAAGAGCATACTTGCCGAGTTTAACCGTATGTTCGGCATCGCCTTTGAGTTCCCCGAATACGCCGAATACACCACGGCCATAGGGGCGGCCCTTGACTTTACCGGCTAAAAGGCGCATCGTTGTACCCTACGGGGTGCAGAATGTCTGATGCAGAAAAGAAATCCGAAAAACCCGGCGGGGCACAAAAACTTGACCTGATACGTCATTCGGTGAGTCATGTCATGGCCCAGGCGGTAACAACGCTCTTTCCCGGAACCCAGGTAGCCATAGGCCCTTCAATAGAGAACGGTTTTTATTATGACTTCCTTCTCCCCAGGGCCATAAGCGCCGAGGACCTTCCCGCCATTGAAGCGGAGATGAAGAAGATCATTGATTCGCGCCAGGATTTTATTCAAGTTGAAGTAAGCAGGGACGAGGCGAAAAAACGTTTTGCTTCTGAACCTTTCAAACTGGAACTTATCGAGGATCTTCCTTCCGAAGGGCCTGACGGTCAGCCGGTCAAAATCACCATATACGAAAACAGGGACGCGGACGGCGCCCTGCTCTGGGCCGACCTCTGCCGGGGCCCCCATGTAAAGAACACCAGGGAAATCAATTCCGCGGCGTTTACTCTCATGACCATTGCCGGCGCCTACTGGCGGGGCGATGAAAAGCGTCCCATGCTTACCCGCATTTACGGAACCGCCTGGGAAAATCCCAAAGACCTCAAGGCATACCTCAGCTTCCTTGAGGAAGTGGAAAAGCGCGACCACCGCAGAGTCAGCAGGGAAATGGACCTCTATTCCATTCACGAAGAAGCCGGAGCGGGGCTGATATACTGGCATCCCAATGGCGGCCGTATGCGCGTCGCCATCGAAAATTTCTGGCGTACCGAGCATTACCGTAACGGCTACGAAATACTGTATACACCCCATATCGGAAAGTCCTGGCTCTGGGAGACTTCGGGTCATCTGGGATTTTACAAGAGCAATATGTATTCGCCTATGGAAATTGACAATCAGGATTACATTATCAAACCCATGAATTGTCCCTTCCATATTATGATTTACAAGAACAAGGGAAGAAGTTACCGCGACCTTCCCCTGCGCTGGGCGGAACTGGGGACCGTGTACCGCTATGAACGGAGCGGGGTGCTTCATGGGCTGCTCAGGGTCAGGGGGTTTACCCAGGATGACGCCCATATTTTTTGCACCCCCGAACAGATGGAAGATGAGATACGCGAAGTTCTCAGGTTCAGTCTCAGGATATGGCAGGTCTTTGGCTTTAAGGATATCAAGGCATACCTTGCCACCAAACCCAAAGAAAGCGTAGGCGAACAGAGCCGTTGGGACGCGGCGCTTGAGAGTCTCCGCAAGGCGGTCATGGCCGAGGGTCTTGATTACGAGATTGATGAGGGCGGCGGCGCGTTTTACGGCCCCAAGATAGACCTCAAAATCAAAGACGCCCTGGGCCGCGAATGGCAGATGACGACCATTCAATTTGACTTTAATATGCCTGAGCGTTTTGACATGACTTTTGTTGATGCCGACGGTCAGCACAAGCGGCCCTACATGGTACACCGCGCCCTGCTCGGCAGCCTTGAGCGTTTTTTCGGCGTTTTGATAGAACATTTTGGCGGCGCTTTTCCGGTATGGATAGCCCCGGAGCAGATCGCCGTCATTCCTGTTTCCGAAACATTTAACGATTACGCGAAACAGGTTGCGGCTGAACTAAAGGGGCGGGACCTGAGGGTGTCACCGGAGCTTGACGACGGGCGGCTCAACGCGAAAATCCGGGACTGCCAGAACAGAAAGATTCCCTATATGCTTGTAGTCGGCCAGAGAGAGGCCGATGAGGGAACCGTGTCCGTTAGGCGCAGGGACGGAAAACAGATGGCGGTCATGAAACTTTCTGAATTTGCCGATTACGCTGTAAAGAAAGTCGAATCGAGGGACCTGGAACTGTGACGGGTAATCCCCATAAGCACTGACAAAGTTAAGTACTGACCACAGCCGGCGTTCTATCCGGCGGCTAAAGAGCCAATTCTGAATACCAGAAAACTCACCGTCCATCCCAAAACAAAAAGAAACACAATTTCGAAGCCGACCCATTTCCAGCCCAGCTCCGCCCTCATGGTTGCCAGGGCGGCAAAGCAGGGCGGAATAATCAGTATAAACAGCATGAAGCTCAGGGCCACAAGGGGCGACATGGCAGGGTCATTGCGTATCGCGTAACGGAGCCCTTCGCTTTCCTCGTCCTCCCCGGACCCGACCCGGTAAAGTATCCCCAGGGTTGAAACTATTACTTCCTTGGCCGCAAAGCCGGTTACTGACGCTACCGATATTTTCCAGTCGAATCCCAGGGGCCTGAACAGCGGCTCTATGGTTCTGCCAAGCATTCCGGCGAAACTGCCCTTGAGTGCTTCTTCGGCTGCGGCGGCCTCAAGAAACGCCGCCTGTTCAGCCTCGCCTGAGAGGGGATGTTCTTCGGTATACGAAGAGAGCAGTTCGGCCTGCCGTGCGCCGCTTAATTCATGCCTGGGGAAACTCGTGATGGCCCAAATAAGAATCGCCGAGGAAAGGATCACCGTGCCCGCTTTTTTAATGTACTGCCAGGTCTTTTCCCAGACATGCCACAGTATGCCGCTGAGAGTAGGGGCGCGGTAGGGCGGCAGTTCCATCACAAAGGGCGTAGGATCGCCCCTGAGTACGGTGCGTTTGAGAAGCAGCGCCGACAGCAGCGCGAGAGCCGCGCCCGCAACATAGATGAGCATCACCATGTTTGCCTCGTGTCCCGGAAAAAGCGCCGCCGCGAGGAGCACATGAACAGGGAGCTTTGCCCCGCAGCTCATGAGTGGCGTAATAAGCACGGTGATGACGCGGTCCCGCCTGCTTTTCAGCGTGCGGGAAGCCATGATTGCCGGCACAGAACAGCCAAAACCAAGCATCATGGGGAATATGGACTGCCCGTGGAGCCCAAAGGCATGAAGCAGCTTGTCGGTGGCAAAAGCCGCCCTGGCCATATATCCAACATCTTCGAGAATGGAAAGAAGAAAGAAAAGAATCACAATCAGGGGAACAAAGGAAAACACGCCGCCTACACCGCCTATGATTCCGTCCACGATCAGCGAGCGAAGCACCCCGTCCGGGAGAAGATGTTCAAAAGCCGAACCAAGAAGGCCAAAGGCTGATTCGAGGAAGGCCGTCGGATAGGAGCCAAGGATAAACGTAAGCTGAAACACGGACCAGAGTACGGCGATAAAAACCGGCAGGGCAAGAAAGCGGTTCATAATCACCCGGTCTACGGCCTGGGTCAGCGAAAAGTCAACGGTTTTGACCAGCGTAAGGGCTTCCCGCACAGCCCCCCGTATGTACCCGTAACGCTGTTCGGTAACAATGATTTCGGCATCCTTGCCAAAATGCTTTTCTATCCAGGCGACCGCGTTTCTGGCGGCAGAGACAAGGGCATCCCTGTCCTTATGTTCGGCAAGTTTTTTATAGGCGTTGGCGTCTTTTTCGAGAAGTTTAATCGCCATCCAGCGCGGTGGATACCTGGCGGCAAAGGACGTGTCCAAACCAATAAGCGCCGTCAGTTCCTCAAGTTTTGCTTCAAGCTCACTGCCATAGTGAATCATGCGCTCCTCTCCGTACTGCCCCGATACAAGGGCGTCAATACAGTCAAGAAGCGCCTCGGTTCCCGTTCCCCGGGGCCCGACCGTTTTAACCAGCGGGATACCCAGCGTGACGGAAAGCTGTTTTTCGTCTATGCGTATGCCGTTGGCCTCAGCCTCGTCGCTCATATTCAGGGCGCCGATAACCGGAATACCCAATTCCTGAAATTGAAGGCAGAGGTAAAGATTTCTTTCAAGATTGGTTGAATCAAGAACATCGATGATGAGATCGGGCTTTTCTTCAAGAATGAAATCGCGGGTGACAACCTCGTCCAGGGAATAGGCCGTAAGGCTGTAAACACCGGGAAGGTCGATGAAGCGGTACTGCCTCTGGTTCCGTACCCTGACCCCTTCGCGCTTTTCTACCGTGACGCCGGGATAATTGCCTACCTTGTGATGCGCCCCGGTAAGGGCGTTAAAAAGCGTCGTCTTTCCTGAATTGGGATTGCCCGCAAGGGCGATGCGCAGAACATGCGCGTCTGGAAAAAGGGGAGTGTCCATCACAGTGCTTCCGGTTCCGCCGCGTCCGTCCCCTCAACCTCAATACCCGCAGCCTCATAACGGCGGATCAGAATATCATAACCCCGAATCCTCACCTGAATCGGCCCCCGGAGAAACCCCTTCCTGACAACCTGCCCCGTGGTCCCTTCGGTAAACCCCATATCAGCCAGGCGCTTCCCGACTTCTTTTTTCAGCGTTACCTGCCTTACACTGAACGCCGCCCCATTGGAAATATCCGATAAGCGCATCATCTTCCTTACTGCCGCCTTGATATTAGCTGATACTAACAGCTTACTAAAAAACCGGAAAATTTTCAAGGGTGGGAGATAAGGAGAAAATTCAAAAAGCCTCCTACCTGTACCGCACCACAGTTACCGCAAGCGGAAGATGGTCGCTCAGGCCATACCCTGTCCGGGGATTATAGGCCGTAGGCAGACCTGACGCGCCGGTGAAAGGGCTGTCCCGTATCACCGCGCAGTCAAAAAATTCCCAGCCTGACGCGTCGAACCATTCGGCTGAAAGGAGTATGTGGTCGATGGTTTCCCATT
>JAIRXO010000208.1 GCA_031268255.1 Spirochaetaceae bacterium | reverse complement strand
CTATTAGGAAGTCATCAAAAGATTGGTTGGATGATATGTTCAAAGAAATGGATAAAGACAATGTTTCCTCGAAGGGAAAAAAATGGACCAGGGAAGAATTATATCGTGGCTAAAATTTTTATAGAAACGAATATACTTGTTTATACACTTGATAAGTATGATAAAGGTAAACAAAAAACAGCAAGAAAAACTGTGAAAAATATTATTGAGAATGATATTGCGGTTATATCGACTCAGGTTTTACAAGAATTTTATAATATATGTACAGTAAAATTACATCTTATGCCATTAAGAGTGAAAGGATATGTGCATAATTATAGTGAAAATTTGGAAGTGGTACAAAACGGTTGTGAACTAATTGAAAGGGGAATAGATATTAGTATAATTTCCCAAATATCATTTTGGGATGCATTACTAATAGCAGCAGCGGAATATTCAAAATGTTCTGAAATAATAACGGAAGATCTAAATGATGGGCAAATAATAAACGGGATAAGAATCAACAATCCATTTATAATAAGAAAGACAAACATCGCCTAACAGGTGTTTACGCGCCCCAGCTTGCCGGGGGCGCTGCCGGCAGGCGGCGGTCAACGCAAAGGCGCTTAGTATTATCTGACAATAACGAACAAGGAGATATGACATGAAAACAGAAGCGTTATTCGCGCCGCTCATCCGGGGGGCGATCATGGAAAAGGCCCGCCGGCCCTGGATCGTACACTTTGTTCCCGGCGGCGAAGCCGGGGAGCTTTCCCTTGCCCTCCGGTCCGGGGAAGAGCAGGGGGCGGCGGGAGAGATCGCCGCCGCCTTTGGGGCAAGCGGGTTTTTTAAAGAAGGCAAAATCCCCCTCAGGGTACGCCTTGAGTACGACGGAACCGGTTATAGTTACCTTACCGCGCCCTGCCGGGGGGGAATCGAAAAGATCCGCATGGGGGAAGTAAAAGACCCCTGGGAACTTCAAAGTCTTGAGGCGGAACGCGGGGCCTTTCCGGGAAAGCCCGGTGATTACGGCCTTTCCCGCTCAAGGGTGGTCAAAGACCGAATCGCCCTCGTAACCGGCGGTGCCCAGGGTTTTGGGGAGGAGATCGCCAGGGGGCTTGTCTCCGCGGGGGCCTTTGTTTTTATCGCGGATCTCAACAGGACAGGAGCCGAAAGGCTCGCCGCGGCGCTCAACGAAGAATACGGAAAGCCGGCGGCCTTTCCCATAGAGGTGAACGTGGGGGACGAAGCTTCGGTTGAAAACATGGCCGAGACCGCGGCTCTGGAATGCGGCGGCCTCGATCTCTGCGTCAGTAACGCCGGGGTACTCAGGGCTCAGGCTATTCTGGAACAGGATATCAGCGGCTTCCGCTTTGTTACCGACATTAACTACGTTGCCTTCGCGATCATAACAAAACATTGCGGCCGCCTTATGAGGGCCCAGCATACGGCCTCTCCCTCGTGGACAGGGGATATCATTCAGATCAACTCCAAATCCGGCCTTGAGGGGTCCAGTAAAAACGGCGCCTACGCGGGCAGCAAATTCGGGAGCATCGGGCTGGTACAGAGTTTTGCCAAGGAACTGGTGGAATACAATATAAAAGTAAACGCCGTATGTCCCGGCAACTTTTTTGACGGCCCTCTCTGGGCGGACCCGGAAAAAGGCCTCTTTGTGCAGTACCTCAAAGCGGGGAAGGCGCCGGGGGCCAAAACCGTGGAGGATGTAAAGGCCTTTTATGAATCCAAGGTTCCCATGGGCAGGGGCTGTACCGGACCGGATGTGATCCGGGCCATACTCTATCTGGTTGAACAGATCTATGAGACAGGCCAGGCCCTGCCTGTTACAGGCGGCCAAACAATGTTAAACTAACGATACAGGAGCAAACATGAAGACCAAGGCGGTGCGTATTTACGGGCAGAACGATCTGCGGCTTGAGGAATTTGAACTTCCTCACATTAAAGACGATGAAATTCTGGCGAAGGTTGTGTCCGATTCGATCTGCATGTCCAGCCACAAGCTGGCAATGCAGGGAAACAAACACAAGAGGGTGAGGGAAGATCTGGCCGGGGCACCGGCTATCATCGGACACGAATTCTGCGGCGAGCTTGTGGAAATCGGCGCCCGGTGGAAGGATCAGTTTAAGGGAGGAGACAAATTCGCCATTCAGCCGGCCCTTAACGCGCCGGGTCCTGACGGCAAGGCAACTCTCTGGGCGCCGGGCTATTCGTACCGGTTTATAGGCGGCGACGCGACGTACATCATCATCCCCAAAGAGGTGATGGAGATGGGATGCCTCCTGGAGTACAAGGCCGACAGCTTTTACCTGGGTTCCCTTTCGGAACCCATCTCCTGTATTGTAGGGGCCTATCACGCCCAGTACCATACCAGGAGCGGCTCCTATGTTCACGACATGGGGATCGCCGAAGGAGGTTCCCTGGCCCTCCTGGCTTCGGCGGGGCCCATGGGGCTGGGCGCCGTAGATTACGCGATCCACTGTGACAGGAAGCCGGGTCTGATCCTGGTTACCGACATCGACGACGCCAGGCTTGGCAGGGCCGCCTCCATATTCAGCCCCGAAGACGCGGCGAAGCAAGGGGTAAGGCTCGTGTACGTAAACACCAAAGACATGGCCGATCCTGCGGCCCGGTTAAAAGAAATCAACGCCGGAAGGCTCTTTAACGACGTTTTTGTTTTTGCCCCTGTCAGGCCCGTGGTGGAACTGGCGGATAAACTTCTGGGAAGCGACGGGTGCCTCAACTTTTTTGCCGGTCCCACAGACTCCTCTTTTTCGTCACTCTTTAATTTTTACAACGTACATTACGAGTCCCATCACCTGGTAGGAACGTCCGGCGGCAATACCGGCGACCTCAAGGAATCCATCGCCATGATGAGCGCCGGTAAGCTGAACCCGTCGGCTCTTGTCACCCATGTAGGCGGACTCAACGCCGTAGTGGAGACTACCATCGGCCTGGACAAGATCCCCGGAGGCAAGAAGCTCATCTACACCCACAAGAACCTTCCCCTCACCGCTATCGACGACTTTGCCGAAAAGAGGAACGAAAAAGGGGAAGCCGCTTCTTTCTGGAAAACCCTGGGAGAGATTACCGGCAAAAACAACCGGCTCTGGTGCAAGGAGGCTGAAGACTATCTCCTCAAAAACGCGCCTGAAATTTGAGACTCTTTCAAAACTTCGGCAGTTCCGCCCCGTACCAGCTTGAATCAACAACCTCGCCCTGAAGCTCCCCCGCCGGAAGGCGGGTTCCTGGGTATTAAACCCATATGCGTATACTTAACAGAGGTCCACGGATTACGCAGATTAATACTGATTTAACCTCTTTAAATCTGTGAAAATCCGTGTAATCAGTGGACTTTTTCCACAAAGTAAACGCATATAGGTATTAAACCCCTTCAATACGAATAAATGTCCATTCGGGATAGTAAAGAAAACTCAAGGTCGCGAGACCAGTCGTCCG
>JAIRXO010000194.1 GCA_031268255.1 Spirochaetaceae bacterium | reverse complement strand
CTGTCCATGGTCGCGGCGTTGAACACATAAATGCCCATTGACGCCAGAAACGCGTCGTCCTTGCCCTTTCCCTTGCGCAGTTCGTGGGGTATTTTGAAATCAGAAATATCGGCGCTTTCCCCCGGCTTTTCCACAAATTCGGTTATTTCGTTTTTTTTGTTGGCCTTGAGTATGCCAAGCTGGCTGGCGTCCTGCCGTGGGACAGGGGTGCAGGCTATGGTTATGGCCGCGCCTGAGTCCCGGTGCTTTTTGAGCAGGTCCCTGAAATCCATGCGGTAAAGCTGGTCTCCTGAGAGTATGAGGTAATAGGACGGATTCTGGGTGCGGAAGTGGGTAAAATTTTTGCGTACCGCGTCGGCGGTCCCCTCATACCAGCCTGAGTGTTCAAAGGTCTGTTCTGCGGCGAGTATCTCGACAAAGCCGTTGGTAAAGGTATCAAAGACATAGGTCTGGGCCAGATGGAGATGCAGGGACGCCGAGTTAAACTGGGTGAGTATGTAAATCTGCCTGAGTTCGGCGTTGATACAGTTGGAAATGGGAATGTCAACGAGCCGGTACTTGCCGCCAAAGGGAACCGCCGGCTTGGCCCTCGCCTGGGTAAGGGGAAAGAGACGGGTTCCCTTGCCGCCGCCGAGTACAATCGATAACACCTCAGACATGATTCACCTCCCTTTAATATCGGCTTGTATCAAGTATAAAATTGAATAATCATTCTGTCGATAGTTTTACGCCGATACTTTACGTTTATTTGAACTTAAAGGTATGATAAGGGGAATTTGGGAGGCCGGGATGCATAGCTCTGAGCAAAATTTGGAAAAAATTCTGGACGACCCCTCTTTTGCCCCCTATATTGTCGAAAAAAGGCTGCTTCCCGCCCTGCCGGGAGAATATGTCCCCCTTCCCGAAGAGCTTGACAGCCGTATAGCCGGGGCTCTCCGGGACCGGGGCCTGGATCAGTTGTACACCCACCAGGCCGAGGTTTTTTCGGAAAGCAGAAAAGGCCGCAATGTAACGGTTGTTACCCCCACGGCATCGGGAAAAACCCTCTGCTATAATCTGCCTGTACTCCAGGCCCTGCTGGAAGACGGGGAAGCGAGGGCCCTGTACCTTTTTCCCACAAAGGCCCTCTCTCAGGACCAGCAGGCCGAACTCAATGAACTGGTGAGTCCCGGCGGCGAGGCGGCCTTGCCGGTAAAAGTCTCTACCTATGACGGCGATACCCCCGATTCCCTGAGGACCGCGGCCAGGGATTCGGGGCGCATTATCATAAGCAATCCCGACATGCTCCATGCCGGAGTGCTGCCCAATCATCCCCGGTGGATAAAATTCTTTTCAAACCTTAAATATATTGTTATTGACGAGGCCCATGCCTACAGGGGGGTCTTTGGAAGCCATGTGGCCAATGTACTGCGCCGTCTCAAACGCATAGCCGCCTTTTACGGCTCACGGCCCCGTTTTATACTTTGTTCGGCGACCATAGCCAATCCTGGGGAACTTGCCTCGGCCCTCATAGGCGGGGAAACGGTCCTGGTTGACCGGAACGGGGCGCCCAGGGGTAAAAAACTCGTGGTGCTGTATAATCCTCCCCTGGTTGACGCCGTACAGGGTATACGGCGCGGCGTGGTAAGCGAAAGCCGGCGCTGGATGCTTGCGCTGCTCAAGGGCGGTATCAAAACCATACTGTTTGCCCATTCCCGGGTAAAAACCGAGGTTTTGGCAAGCTATGTCAACGAGGACCTTAAAAATATCTACACCGATAACAGCCGCGTCAGGGTCGAGGCATACCGGGGAGGCCTCCTCCCCAACGAAAGGCGGGAAATAGAGCGGGGGCTCAGGGAAGGAACCGTTCAGGGTGTGGTGTCAACTAACGCTCTGGAACTGGGCATAGACATAGGCGGTCTTGACGCTTCGGTAGTGGCCGGTTTCCCCGGTTCCTTTCATTCCTTCTGGCAGCAGTCGGGGCGGGCGGGCCGCCGGGGCGGTATGTCGGTGTCGGTGTTCATCGCCTCGGCCTCGCCCCTTGACCAGTTTATCATGAACGATACCGGGTGGTTTTTCCGCAGCGGCGCCGAGGAGGGGAGGATAGACCCGGATAACCCCTATATACTCACCGACCATGTAAAATGCGCGTCCTTCGAACTGCCGTTCAGGGATGATGACATGGAGACCGATCCCTTCCGGGACGGCGCCGCCGATGTCCTTTCCTGCCTGGAAGAGGACGGCGTGGTACGCCATACGGCGGGCAGGTGGCACTGGGCCGACCGGTCCTTTCCCGCCGAGGGCATCAGCCTTCGTTCCGCCGCCTCGGACAATGTGGTGATCGTTGACAATACCGGAGGACGGGGCCAGGTCATAGGCGAGATGGACCGGCCCAGCGCCAAGGAACTGCTCTTTGTCAATGCCGTATACATCCACCGGGGGAGGCAGTACCTGGTTGAGAAACTCGATATAGAAAACCGGAGCTGCCAGGTGCGGGAGGCGGAAGTCAACTACTTTACCGACGGCCTGGTGAAAACCGATATCAAGGTGCTTACCGAAGATGAATGGTTTTCCTATGGTGAACAAAACGCCAGGGGCGTTTTGTCCGATGTGCTGGTCCGCTCCCAGGTGTCAAAATTCAAAAAGCTCCGTTTCCGCACCCACGAGAATATAGGATACGGGAACATAGACCTCGCCGAGGAGGAGATGCAGACCCGCGCGGCGGTTTTTCTTTTCGGCCCCGGTACTTCAGGCGGGGAATTTCTTAAAACCCTTAACGAGGAAAATATAGGTTCGGTACTAAGCGGCGCCGGAACCCTGATAAAGACCATTGCCCCGGTATTCCTCCTCTGCGACAGCCGCGACATAGGCATAGCGGAGCGGGCCCGGGACCCCCACTTCGGCATCCCCGCCCTCTATGTGTACGACAAATATCCCGGCGGCACGGGGCTTGCCGAGGCCCTCCTCGGCAAGGCGCCGCTTCTTTTTAAGACTATATTGAAAACTATAGAAAGCTGTCCCTGTGGTGAAGGCTGTCCTTCCTGCGTTGGTCCGGGTTCCGACAAAAAAGGAACCAGGGATTTCCTTAAAGTTTTGGAAAGAGCGTAATATGGGGGAAAGTCTCAGGGCGCGGCTCAAGCGCATACGGGATGCGGGCCCGCCGGGGGACCGGAGCGGCGGGGGGCGTTCAAGACGGGTGTCCGAAAGCAAGCCGTCCTCCCTGCCTGATGCCGGGACGTGGCCGGGCTGGAGTTCCGCCGGGCATCAGGTCCTGTGCCGCAGCCTCACTATGCCCCTTACCCTGCCCCTTGTTCTTCCCGAAGGACTTTCCTTCCTGATCCCCGATATCGCGCGCTTCAATTCCGAAAACCAGGGCGCGATGCCCGGAGTAGAAGATATTCTTTTTTTTGATTTGGAAACAACCGGGCTCTCAGGCGGGGCCGGCACTGTCGCCTTTCTTGCCGCCTGCGGCCGTTTTGTCTCTCCCCGCACAGGTTCCGCCGGTGCGCCTGCCGGGGAATTTTCCGCGCTGGAAATCACCCAGTTTCTCCTGCTCGATTATCCGGGCGAAGTTGATTTTCTTGACGCGGTGCTTGGTTCTCTTTCGTCCCGCGTCCTCGCCACCTATAACGGCAAGGCCTTTGATTCCCAGATACTCAAGATACGCTGCCTCATGAACGGCATGAGCCCTCCGCTCCTTTCCCAGCTTGATCTGCTCCATCCATCACGGCGGCTCTGGAAACAGGTTCTACCCAATTGTTCCCAGGCCCTCATCGAAACGGCTATCCTGGGCCTTGACCGTTCAGGAGACCTTCCCGGCTCCCTGGCTCCTGATATATGGTTTGAATTTTTGCGTTCAGGCGGACAGGCGGACAGGGCCGGACAGTGCCAAAGGGCGCTGCTTGGTATCTGCGACCACAACATTAAAGACATTTTCGGCTTGGCGTCGCTTTTCCGCGCCTTTGTCAGTATCGCCGCAGCTCCCCTGGAAGCCCGGCGCGGTTTCCGCTGCGATGCCGGGCAGCTTGCCCTGTGCTGGAGGCGGGGTGTGTTCCGCGCTTCTCGGGGCGCGCTTTACGCCTCCCATAATCAGGAAGAAACCGCCGCCCTCCTTCTGGAGCGCGCCGCTGATGATTATCCGTATCCCTGTCTCCGCCTTGCCCTTGATCTCCGCGCCTGTCTCCGCCGTGAGGAGGCCAGGGCAAGGCTTCTCGCCCTGAGGGCCTGGCCCGAACAGGCCGGTGGAAAACAGGGATGCCCGCCCCGGATAAAAGCCCTGGCCCTGCGCGCCCTTTCCATTGACGCGGAGAAGATTTCCGAATGGGAACAGGCCCTTGCGTATATAGACGAAGCCCTTGCCCTGTTTCCGCCGGAACAGGAAACCCCCCGCGCGCATCTCCTTCCCCTGAGGGTAAAGGAGAACCTTGAAAGACGGAGGGAGCGGCTTCTTGCCAAGGTACAGCTTCTCGCTAAGGCACAGCGGGAAGAAAGTCCCTGAACCGCCCTATTCCTTGCCTCCCTATTCCTTCCTGAAACGGTTTTTTATTTTGGCAAAGTAGTCCTCTGCTTCCTCGCCGACATTTTTTTCTTCTTTCCAGTTTTCGATAAGGTGGGGAGGAATCTCGGCGAGAAAAGGGGAGGGAACGCAGTCAATGAGATCCCTGAGCCTCCTCCGTTTTTTGCAGCCTGAGATATAGAGCTTGTCCCTGGCCCGGGTAAGGGCCACATAAAAAAGCCGCCTTTCTTCCTCAAGGGGGTTAGACTCTCCGTCTCCGTCCTCAATGCTCCTGGTATGGGGCATGATGCCGTCCTCCGCGCCGGCTATAAAGACTACCGGAAATTCGAGCCCCTTGGCGGCGTGTATGGTCATAAGGTTTACCTTGCCCCGGTCAGCGTCATCACTGCCGTCGTCCCTGGTGATGAGGCTTATGCGGTTAAGGTAGGAGTAGAGGCCGGGGTCAAAATTATCAGCGTCTGTTTCCCAGTATTCAATGGACTTGACCAGGTATTCGACATTGGCGAATTTCCATCTGGCTATTTTTTCGTTCTTGCTGTATTCGCTTACAAGGTAGGACCAGTAATCAATGCGGTCAACCAGGGCGCGGACCTTCTGTGAAAGCGCCCAGCCTTTGGGAATTTCTTTTCCGGCAAGGAATTCGGTTTTTAAGAAATTCATGAGGTTCATGAATTCGTCAATGTCCCTGCTGTGCTGGCCGCTTATATGTACGCGGCTCAGGGCGTCCCATAGGGTATTGTGGTTCCGCTTTGCCAGATCGTTGAGGGCGGCTATGGTGGTCTTGCCTATGCCGCGCCGGGGGGTGTTGATGATTCTGAGGAGGTTGACATCGTCATTGCTGTTGGCGATGACCCTGAGGTAGGAGATAATATCTTTTATTTCCTTGCGCTGAAAAAAACTGGTCCCCCCCGAGACCTTGTAGGGTATGTTTTCGGCGAGAAAGGCTTCTTCTATGGGGCGGGTCATAAAGTTGGTCCTGATGAGTACGCCGAAATCCCCGTAGTTAAGGGTTTCTTCCATCATGAGGGCCTTGATCCGTGACGCGATAAAATCCGCCTCGTCGTTTTCGTTTTCGGGACAGGAGAGTACTATGGGACGGCCTCCGCCGTTGCCCGACCAGAGTTTCTTGTCCTTGCGGTTGGCGTTATGGGCTATGACCCCGTTGGCGGCTTCCAGTATGGTTGTGGTAGACCGGTAGTTTTGTTCGAGTTTGATTTCCACGGTTCCCGGAAAATCCCTTTCAAAGGCAAGGATGTTTTCGTAATTCGCCCCGCGCCAGGAATATATGGACTGGTCGTCGTCTCCTACCACGCAGACATTGCATGTTTCCTCTCCGCCCGGATACGACAGGAGCTTCATGAGGCGGTACTGGGTGTAATTGGTATCCTGAAATTCGTCAACCATGATATAGCGGTAGTGTTTCCGGTATTTATCCCTGATTTCCGGGTATGTTTCAAAAAGTTCTATGGGCAGGATCAAAAGATCGTCAAAGTCAAGGGCGTTAAAAACCTTGAGGCTGTTCTGGTATTCGCGGTACACCTTTTCAAACTTTATATCGCCTGATTTTCCGTCATGTATCCATGAGCTTCTTCCGGTCTTGATGTTTGAAAAAAGCTGGCCCAGTGCGTACATATCCACCCCGTCGGGGGCAATACCGCTTTCCCGCAGGCAGTCCCTGATAAGCTGTCCCCGGTCGGTTTCATCATAGATCGAAAAATTTTTTCTGTAGCCCAGAACTTCAATTTCTTCCCTGAGTATTTTTACCCCGAAGGCATGAAAGGTGCATACCGTAAGGCTCTGGAGTTTTCTTCCGGTAAGTTCCTTGACGCGGGTTTCCATCTCCCGCGCGGCCTTGTTCGTAAAGGTAAGGGCGAGTATGGCCGACTGGGCTATGCCTTTTTTCAACATCCGGGCTATGCGGCAGGTGATGACCCTGGTTTTTCCCGAACCGGCTCCGGCTATGATAAGCAGCGGCCCTTCCAGGGTTTCTACAGCCCTGAGCTGGGGGCCGTTGAGTTCGGTAAACATAAAAAGCTAGGCGCCTTTGACGAAGATATGCAGGGCTTCTATGCCAAGGAGCAGCACCGAGCTGACAATGGCGCCGGCGATAAGCACGCCGAGCGTTACCGCCAAAAGGGTCTTTCCCCTGCCGAGACCCAGTATCCAGGCCCCCAGAGTTCCGGTCCAGGCGCCGGTGAGGGGAAGGGGTATGGCCACAAAAACGGCTACCCCCAGCCAGCCCCATTTTTCTACCCCGGGACGGAGTTTTTCCCGCGCCCTTTCGATAAGACGGTCAAAAAGACGGCGGTACCAGGAGAAACGCGGCTTTTCGGACAATTTGAGGAAGAAGCCATGCAGGGTCGAAAGGAAAAGCCAGCAGGCCGGGGCGGCCAGAATATTGATCCCGGCGGCGAAAGGATAGGCAATGTACCAGGGCAGACCCTGGGCCATGGCAAAAGGGATGCCCCCCCGAAGTTCGGAAACAGGCAAAAAGGACAACAGTCCGGTCCAGAAAAAAACAAGGCTGATATTCACAGTATCCACTATAAACTTTCCCGGCCTCCGGGGAAAGGGGGCCTTTCCCGCCCTGTTGAAACAGGGCCCGTTATGGTGTAGTATAGACTAAAGCCTATTTAGATCAGGAGGCGCTTTATGTCGGATATAGCAGGAATTAACAACGGGGAAATATATATAGACCTTGAAGAGGGCCTCAAGCGGGTCATGAACAATACAAAGCTGTATGTAAAACTTCTTGGGAAATTCAAGGATGAGACCAGCCTTGATGAATTTTTGAGTGATCTTGCCGCGGGCAGACTGGATGACGCCCGGATCAAGGCCCATACCCTCAAGGGTGTTTCGGCCAACCTGTCCCTAAAGCAATTGTTCCTCAGGGTCCAGGAACTCGAGGTCCAAATCAAGGAAGGCAGGGCCGATCCTGTCCTGACAGAAACCGTCAAGACTGTTTTTGCCCGGACCCTTGAGGACATAGGAAAGGTAATAGCATACTATGGGAACGCCTGACGCGAAAACGCCTGTTGTACTGGTCGTTGACGATGTGGAGATGAATATCCTCATCCTTGAGGAAATTCTCAAAAGTGATTACCATGTTCTGAGCGCCGGTAACGGCAGGCAGGCCCTTGACGTTATACGTCATGCCCCTGTCCTTCCCAAGATTATTCTTCTTGATGTAGAAATGCCCGAGATGACCGGCAGGGAAATGTTTGACATACTCAAGTCTGACGAGGCCTTTAAGCGTATCCCGGTTATTTTTATCACCGCCGAAAATGATTCGGAAAGCGAACTTTTGGCCGCCGGGGCGGTGGACTTTATTTCAAAACCCTTTCTCCCCGAGATTGTAAAACTCAGGGTCAAAAATCAGATTGAACTTAAAAACTACAGCGACAGCCTTGAGGAAATGGTCGCCGAAAAAACAGCCGAGGCGACAGCCACCCTGGATAACGCCCTCCAGGGACTTGCCAACGTCATCGAGCACAGGGACCTGGAATCAGGCAGCCATGTCAAGAGAACCCAGTTGTACTGCAAGGCCCTGATTGATTATCTTGTCAGATCAAATTCGCCATACGCCGAGGCGCTCAAAAAAGAAGAACCTGATATTATTGTCAAGGCCATGGCCCTCCACGATGTCGGCAAGATTGCCATACCCGACCGTATACTGCTTAAACCGGGGAAACTTGATTTTGACGAATTCGAAATCATGAAAACCCATACCACGCGGGGCAAGGAGATAATCGCCGAACTCGGCGATGTCAGCAATTCCCTGTACCTCAAGCACTGCGAGGATATATGCTACGGCCACCACGAACGCTGGGACGGAAAAGGCTATCCGCAGGGGCTTTTGGACAAAAAGATACCCCTTACCGCCCGTATCGCTTCCCTTGCCGATGTGTATGACGCCCTGGTCAGCGCCAGAGTCTACAAGGCCGCGTTCTCCTACGATGACGCGATACGGATCATTGTTGAAGGCCGGGGAACCCAGTTTGACCCCCTGCTTACCGACGCGGTGTCCAAGATACGGGAGGAGTTTATCGGCATATCGGAGCGGTACAAGTAGGCTTAAAGAGCGCATGACAAAGCCATCGCTATGGAGTATACTAAAATTTATAACTCGGGGGTGCACTGGTTTCGACTGGTACGGTTCGGGGTACAGGCTGCAGGTGGAGCGCCGATCTCCTGATTCGGCAAAACTTTAACTGCCAACAACGACAGTTACGATTACGCCTTAGCTGCGTAAACGCGTGGAACCCTTCCGCCGCCTTGAGGAAGGGCTTCCGCGTCACAATCAGGGCTGGCCGGTGAAACTTGTTTCACGTCCCGGTTCCGAACGGGAAACGGCGAGATTTAGACGGATACGGACAGGCCGCGTGCCGCGCAGCCAAGCCCGCCCCGACAATACAATGCGCGGCTAAATCTGTAGAAGCCTGTGTTTCGCGTATCAGGACGGGGGTTCGACTCCCCCCACCTCCAGTAATCATGCAGTACAGAAAAGATACTAAGTCGGGAAACTCCCTCTCTGTCCTGGGGCTGGGCTGTATGCGCCTTCCTTCGGACATCAAAAAGGCTGAGGCCCTGATATGCGCGGCCTGCGAGAAGGGCGTCAACTATTTTGATACCGCCTATCTATACGGCAAAAACGAAGAAGTCCTCGGCGCGGCTCTGGAAAAATTCGCCCTCAGGGACAAGGTCTTTATCGCAACCAAACTTCCTCTGGCACTCTGCAGGGGCCCTGCTGATTTTGACCGCTTCTTTGACAAGGAACTGGACAGGCTCAGGACAGACCGCATCGACTACTACCTCATGCACATGATAACCGATCTGGGGCTCTGGGAAAAACTCTGTTCCTGGGGCATAGAGGAGTGGATTCAAAAAAAGAAAAGCGAAGGAAAGATACGCGGCATAGGCTTTTCCTTCCACGGAACCCGGGACGAATTTCTCAAGGTGCTTGACGCCTATCCCTGGGATTTCTGTCAGATTCAATATAATTATTATGATGAAAATTATCAGGCCGGCGTTACGGGGCTCAAGAGGGCCGCGGCAAAGGGCATACCGGTCATCGTCATGGAACCCCTCCTGGGGGGCAAACTCAGTTCGGGCCTTCCCCGCGAAGGGGCGGCGCTGTTTGGAAAACTCCACGACGACTGGTCCCCTTCAAAATGGGGACTCCTCTGGCTCTGGAACCAGGAAGAAGTAACGGTAGTTCTTTCGGGCATGAACGAAATGGCGCAGCTTTCGGAAAACACCGGCACAGCCGAATCGGCTTTTGCCGGCTGTCTCGGCGGGGCCGAACAGGAGGTATTCGGCAGGGTCAGGGAGACCTTTGCCGCGTCGTACAAGATACGCTGCACCGCCTGTTCCTACTGTATGCCATGCCCGGCGAATGTAAATATACCCGGCTGCTTCGCGGCCTACAACACCTCGTATGCGATAGGGTATATCACCGGCCTCAAGGCCTACATGATGAACGCCGGAGTAATATCGGACAAAATGAGCGGCCCTTCACTCTGTGCCGCCTGTGGCCGCTGTGAGCGGCACTGCCCCCAGAATATCCCGGTGATTGAGTCTCTTAAAGCGGTACGCCGCCGCCTTGAACCCTTCTGGTTCCGCCTTGGCATCAGCCTTGTCCGCACGGTTCTGGGGAAGGGGAGGGCGTAAGGGATTTAGCTGTTGACCCGTTCGACGTATTCGTTGGTTTCCGTGTTGACCAGTATTTTTTCGCCCTGTTTTATAAAGAGGGGAACCCGCACGGTAAGGCCCGTTTCGGTGGTTATGGGTTTGGTAGCGCCTGACACGGTGTCGCCTTTAATGTAATTTTCGGATTCGGCTACGGTAAAAACCACCTTGTAGGGAATCTTGATATCAATGACCTTTCCTTCCCAGATGGTGAGTTCGTAATTTTCACCGTCCTTGAGGTAGTATTTTTTATCGTCCATATCCGCCGCGGGCACTTCGTGCTGGTCGTAGGTTTCGTTGTCCATAAAATGGTAGTTGTCCTGGTCGGCGTACTGGTACTGGCAGACATGTATATCAACCTGGGCGTCTTCTACTTCCTGCTGGGTAGGAATGGTCATGGTCAGCACCGAGCCGTCTTTGATGCTCTTCATCTTGACGCGGGCTATGGCTGTTCCCTTGCCGGGATTGTGAAATTCCCGTTCCACTACAAGATAGGGCTGGCCCTTCTGGAGCAGGCAGCTTCCTTTGACTATATCTCCGCCTCGAATCATGGATGTTCAACTCCTCGTAAATTGGTCCTGCCAGTATACAGGGAACGCGCGTAATGGTATAGTAGCCTCAGGGAGAAATCATGGGAGTTATTGATATACGCAGCGATACGGTTACCCATCCTACCAGGGAAATGCGGGACGCCATGGCGGAGGCCGAAGTAGGCGATGATGTGTACGGTGATGATCCGACGGTAAACCGCCTCGAAAAGCTGGCCGCCTCAGTTATGGGCAAGGAGGCCGCCCTGTTTGTCAGTTCGGGAACCCAGGGCAACCAAATAAGCGTCATGACCCATATAGAGCGGGGAGACGAAATCATAGCCGGTGTCCAGAGCCATATTATTCACTACGAGGCGGGGGCGGCGGCAAGGCTTTCTGGCGCGGCTTACGCCCTGGCGGACAATCCCGACCATGTCGTCTATGCCGCTGATGTGCGCCGCCTTGCCCGTCCTGGGGATATTCATTTTCCCCGCACGGCCCTCCTCTGCCTTGAAAACGCCCTCTGCGACGGCACGGTGGTTCCCCTTGCGGCCATGAAGGCTTCCGCCGGGGCCGCCTGGGAGCTGGGGTTCAAGGTACACCTTGACGGCGCCCGCATCTTTAACGCCGCCCTGACCCTGGGCATAGAAGCGCGGGAAATCGCCGCCTGCGCCGACTCGGTCATGTTCTGCGTGTCCAAGGGACTGTGCGCTCCTGTGGGTTCCCTTCTCTGCGGAACAAGGGAATTTGTGGACAGGGCACGGCGTAACCGCAAAGTCATGGGCGGGGCCATGCGTCAGGCGGGCATACTTGCCGCCGCGGGCATCATCGCCATAGAGAAAATGACAAAGCGCCTTGGGGAGGACCATGAAAACGCGAAGTATCTGGGGAAAAAACTCGCCGAAATCCCCGGCATAACGGTCAACGAAGAAAAAATTCAAATTAACATGGTATTCTGGGAAACCGCCGTACCTGGCTTTAACTCGGAGGACTTTGTCGCTTTTCTTTCCAAAAAGAACATCAAGGCCTCAGGGAAACCACGGGAGGGCCTTTACCGTATGGTAACGCATAACGGCGTCTCCCGCCCGGACCTGGACACGGTCATTGAGGCGGTAAAGGAATACGCGTCGGGAGTCTCTCTCCGCCGTTAGGCCAACGCCGATTACCGAGCGGCCAGGCGGCGGCGGCATTCTTAGCCCAGCAGTCCCTCAAGTTCATCGACAAGCCTTGAGAAAACGCCGCAGGCGGCTTTTACCGGGGCGGGGCTGGACATATCCACACCCGCGACCTTGAGGGCGTCGATGGGGAAGCGCGATCCCCCTGATCTGAGGAAGGCGAAGTAATCATCCTTTTCGCTTTTTCCGCCGGAAAGCACCCGCTCGGCAAGGGCCAGGGCCGCCGAGATACCCGTGGCGTATTTGTATACATAAAAGGCCCGGTAAAAATGGGGTATGCGGAGGCCCTCAAGATCGCTCTCCGGTTCCAGTACCATGGCGCCGCCAAAATATTTTTCCAGAAGGCCGCGGTACTCGGAACGCAGCAGCTCATCGGTGAGGGGAACGCCCCCTTCTTCAAGCTCATGGGTTTTCTTTTCGAATTCGGCGAACATGGTCTGGCGGTACAGGGTGGCAAGAAGTTCATCGGCGCGCTTGTTGACCAGGTAGAGCTTCATCTCCCTGCTTTCCGCGGCGGCCAGAAGATGCCGGTAAAGCAGTTCTTCGTTAAAGGTGCTGGCCACTTCGGCCTCAAAGATGGTGTAGTTGTACTGCATGAAGGGATTGGACCTGGCCGAATACCAGGAGTGCATTGAGTGTCCCCCCTCGTGGGCGAGGGTAAAGACATCCCGTATGGCGTCCTCTTTGTAGTTCATGAGTATGTAGGGGTCTCCCGAATAGCTCCCCGCGGAAACGGCCCCGAAACGCGTCCCCTTGTTTTCGTAGCGG
>JAIRXO010000162.1 GCA_031268255.1 Spirochaetaceae bacterium | reverse complement strand
CTGAGAATTGCAAAGCAAGGCTCCGGCGCCTGGCGGCCCTTCGAGACGCGATGGCATACCGGGGAATTTATTTGGCCTACGCCGTGCTAATTTATCGGAGGGACGCCATACGCCTTGCTATGGCGCTTTCATCGGGCGGGGGGCCGGACGAACAAAAAATATGCGCGGCATATTTTTTGTTTTGGGGTTTTGCGGAGCAAAACTCCATTGCGCGGCGGCGGTGGGGAAACAGGCCCCCCTCCCCTTGTTTCATCGTTGGCGGCGTATTATTATTTTTCTATGGAATCTGTACGTTCCCAGGTGGAGCTTATCCGGGAGGCTTTTCACTATCAGGCCCGCTTTGACGGGGCCATCATGGTTTTTAAGGTTGATTTTCCGGTTACCGAGGAGAGTGGTTTTCCGTATCTTATGAAGGATTTGGCTCTTCTTGCCGGGACGGGGATACGGGTGCTCATTGTTCCCGGCGCCAAGGAATGGATAGATTCGGTGCTTGGGGAATACGGTATTGTGTCCCGCTATGAGGGGACCGCGAGGATTACTACCGAATCGGCCCTGCCTTTTGTGGAAATGGCGGCTTTTCATGTGGCGTCCCGTTTTATTACTGGCCTCGCGGCGGGCGGGATTGACGGGGTTACGGGCAATTTTGTCCGGGCCCAGGGGCTGGGTGTTATTGGCGGGACGGACATGGCCCATACGGGGACGGTCAAGAAAATACTTACCGATCCGGTCAGGCGGGTTATGGAAAGCGGTATGGTTCCCATACTGCCCTGTATAGGCTGGAGTTCTTCGGGCAGGCCCTACAATGTGCCCAGCGACGAGATTGCCCTTGCTTCTTCGGCGGCTCTTGGGGCGGTAAAACTTTTTATTATAACGGCGGGAAACCATCTCAGCGCCGGGAGTTATGATATTCCCGAATCAGTGCGGCGCGGGGAGGATGGCCGCATAGTCAGGCTCAGTATTCAGGAGGCGGGGAGTATTCTGGAGAATAACTGGAAGGCTCCCGGCGGGGACAAGGGTCTTGAGGCCATTAGTCTTGCCCTTAAAGCGGCCCGTACCGGGGTGGAACGGGTGCATCTGGTAAATGCCAGGGAAGAGGGGGCGGTGCTGAGGGAGCTTTTTTCCAATCTGGGCGCGGGAACCATGGTCTACGGTGATGAATACGAGTCCGTGCGTTCTCTTAAAGCCGAGGATGTGCCTGATGTGCTCAGGCTCATGGAACCGCTGATGAGGCAGGGTGTGCTTGTAAGGCGGGGGCCTGAGGACCTTATCGAGAAAAAAGACGACTACGCGGTTTTTGAGATAGACGGGTCGATTCACGCGTCGGGGGCCCTTCATGACTGGGGGGAAGGCCAGGGGGAAATTGCCGCTATTGCCACCAATCCGGCCTACGCGGATATGGGTATGGGGAGCCGCCTGGTGCGCTACTTTATCGACAGGGCAAAAAAGGCCGGCCTCCACAGGGTCTTTGTGCTGACGACGTTTACCCAGGACTGGTTTGAGCTTTTGGGTTTTAAGGAGGCGCCTGTGGAAAGTCTCCCGGAAAAAAAGCGCCGTCTTTACAACCTTACCCGGAAAAGCAAGGTTTTCGGTCTGGATATTTAGTGTCTGCCTGAAATATGCTATAACTAATCATGTCCCGGAATCAGCGTTATACGGCATTGGTCCTCAGGGTAAGGCCCCAGGGAGAATCCAACAGGGAGGCTTTCTTTCTTACCGCCGAGGAGGGTATACTGCGGGCGACTCTCTACGGCGGGCCCAAGTCAAAACTCCGTTCCCAGGTGGCGCCCTGGCACGCGGGGAGGCTCCTTGTATACCATGATCCGGTCCGCGACAGCCGCAAGATAAGCGATTTTGATGTTGAATCCTGGAAGCCCGGCCTCAGGGAGCTTTACGACAGAACCGCCTCGGCGATGACCCTGGCCGAAATCATACTGGCCGCCCAGGGCGGCGGCGGCGGCTGGGAACAGGCCCTTGCCCTTGCCGGTGAGAGTCTTTCGGCTTTGGAAGAAGCGGACGAGAACGAGGCGGTTTTTTTGCTTATTCAGTTTATATGGCGCTGGCTTGATTTTCTCGGCCAGAGGCCCAGCCTTGATTACTGTTCTTCCTGCGCTTGTGAATACCCTCCTGATGGGGTACTATGGTATTCCCGGTACGAGGGAAGTCTCCTCTGCCCTTCCTGCGCCCACAGTCCCCGGGGGGATGATTATCTGGAGCTGAGTCCCGGTCTCAGGCGCTGGCTGGGTATCGCGGACAGCATAGCGCCGGGGAATCTCAGGCGTTATACCCTGGACGCCTCCCTTGCGGGTCAGGCCCGGAGTCTGGGTTCGGCCATAGCCGGCGGCCTTTTGGGGAGAAAAATCCGCATAGGGGAAATTTAATTAGACAAATCCATTGGAGGATGCGATGAGAGCCGTTGATATCATCATGAAGAAACGTTCCGGCGGGGAATTAAGCGGGGAAGAAATACACTTTTTGATTTCCGGCTATGTGGCGGGAACCATACCGGACTACCAGGTTTCCGCCTGGGCCATGGCGGTGTTCTTCAGGGGCATGACCAAGGGGGAAACAGCCGCCCTTACCAAAGTGATGCTCAACTCGGGGGATGTGATGGATCTTTCCGGCATAAAAGGCCCGTTTGTGGATAAACATTCCACAGGCGGCGTGGGCGACAAGACCAGTCTCATTCTCGCGCCCATAGCGGCAAGCCTGGGTATCAGGGACCCCATGATGTCAGGCCGCGCCCTGGGCCATACAGGCGGAACCCTGGACAAGCTGGAGGCCATACCTGGTTACAGGACCAATCTCAGCCGGGAGGAATTCCGGGAGATTCTTGACAGGGACGGTTTTGCCATGACAGGACAGACCAGGGAGATTGTTCCCGCCGACCGGCTTCTCTATGCCCTCAGGGATGTAAGCGGCACGGTGGAATCCATACCCCTCATCACCGCCAGCATACTTTCCAAAAAACTTGCCGAGGGTACTGATGCCCTGGTACTCGATGTCAAATACGGTTCGGGCGCCTTTATGAAGGATGCCAAAGACGGCGAAGAGCTGGCCCGTTCCCTTGTTGACACCGGGGCGGCCATGGGAATGAAAATCACCGCCCTGCTCACCGACATGGACGAACCTTTGGGCAATATGGTAGGGAATTTTCTTGAAGTTGAAGAAAGTATTGATTGTCTTGAAGGAAAGGGCCCGCGGGACCTTATGGAACTTACCCTGGAGCTTGCCGCCCGCATGGCTGTCCTCGGCGGCAAGGCGCAAAATCCGTCCGAAGGCAGAAGGCTCTGCGAGGAGGCGCTTAAAAGCGGAAAACCCCGGCAGCTTTTCCTTGACAATATACGGAGCCAGGGCGGAGACCCGGACAGTTTTCTCAGGATGCGGGGTGTATACCGCTCGGATACGCGGGGCGAGGTGCGGGCCCGGGAAGGGGGCTTTATAAGCCGCATTGACGCATGGCAGGTCGGCCACGCGGGCGTACAGCTTGGCGTAGGCAGGAACCGGACCGAAGACGCGGTAAGCCCCACGGCGGGAGTGTGCTTCCACAAAAAAGGGGGCGACGCGGTCAAGGCCGGGGACCTTGTTATGTCGGTCTGGGCCAAAGACAGGGAGGGTCTTGAGGCCGCCCTGCCCCAGTTGGAACGTTCTCTTTCCTACAGTGCTGTTCCGCCTGAAAGCCGCCGCATGGTACTCAAGAGCATAGAGCCGGCGGGGACCGTATGAACTGGGGAAAAAAAGACATACCCTCAGAACTTGTAAGGGAGCTTTCTTCGGGATACGGCTGCGATCTCCTTAGCGCGTCCATACTCGCCCGAAGGGGTATATGTGAAGGCGGGGAAATACGCTACTTTCTCGAAGATGATCCGAGGCATCTCCATAATCCCTTTGAACTTTCCGGGATGGAGGACGCGGTGGACCGCATACTTGCCGCGAAGGAAGAAGGCGAAAAGGTTCTTGTTTTCGGCGACCGGGATGTGGACGGCATCACCAGTACGGCCCTGCTCTGTTCGGCCCTGCTGAAGCTGGGCATGGATGTTGCCTGGCGGCTCCCCACCGGCAACGACACCTACGGCCTTTCGGTCAGGGCCGTAGAGGAATTCGCCGCTTCTGACGGAACGCTCATCATCACCGTTGACTGCGGCATTTCCAATATCGCGGAAGCCAGGCGAGCCGCCGAACTGGGAGTGGACATGATCATCACCGATCACCACAATCCCCAGGACTGCCTGCCTGAGGCCCTGGCCATTGTCAATCCCAAGCTCAAAAATTCCCGCTACCCGTTCCGCGATCTTGCCGGTTGCGGAGTGGCCTATAAGCTCGCCGCCGCGCTGCGCTTTGCCCTGAAAAGCCAGTTCTACGGGCACAATGTATGCCTCTTTAACACCAGGCCGGTGAATGACGCCTATGTCGTTGAGATAGCCAAACTGCGGAACCTGTCGGTCATAGACCGGCTGGAAGAAACCATAATCCCCGGCATGGCAGGCATCAGCGATACGAGGATACCCGCCTTTCTTGAAGGCCAGAGCATATTCGCCTGGGATGTGCCGCTGCAGAAAAAAATCTTCGCGAAAATTTTCGGAAGCGGCGTTGATATTTATATGCTTGACTTATCTCCCCAGGTCGCAGATGAGATTCCCGCCACGGCGGGAAAAAGCCTCCTCAGGATCAAGGAACTGTCCCGCATAGCCCGCTATGGCGGCGGCGGCGAACTGGACGTACTGGTCAACCTCTTTGTCTCCTTTGTCCACAAGAAGGAGAAAAATTTTGACGCTGATGATTATGGGGACCTGCAGCTTGCCGCACTGGGAACCATAGCGGATATTATGCCCCTCAGGGACGAAAACCGCGTCATCGTTAGAACCGGCATCGCGTCGCTGATGAAAAAGCCGCGCCCCGGCCTTTCGGACCTTCTTTTCAAACTTGAATTTTCGGGAAGGCGTATCGGTTCAACGGATATTTCCTGGAACCTCTGCCCGGTGATCAACGCGTCAGGCCGCATGGGAAACGCCGGCAAGGCGGTTGCCCTGCTCCTGGAAGAAAATCCCCAGGAAAGGGACAGGCTCGCTGACGAAGTGATCAGCATGAACGAGGAACGGAAAAAGGTCGGCGAGGAGACTTGGGGCGTGGTAGAACCTCTGGCGGAAAAGAGCCTTGATACCTACAGCGGCAACATGGTGCTTGCCGCGGGGGACAGCATTTTCCGCGGCGTTACCGGCATCATGGCGAACCGCCTTATCAGCCGTTTCAAGGTTCCGGCCCTGGTCGTTTCGTTTAACGAAAATGTCGCCACTGGTTCGTTCAGGTCCCTGCGGGGCTACAATGTACGGGGCATACTCGAACAGTGCGCCGACCTTTTTATTGACTGGGGCGGCCATGATTTCGCCGCCGGTTTCAGCCTGACTATGGACAACTGGGACACCTTTCTTGAAAGGCTCAAGAGGGCGGCCATGACCATAGAACTCGGTTCACTTGAGGACGAGCAGACCATAAACATTGACGCTGAACTTCCCCATGAATACATTACCCCTGAAATCTTTACCCTTGTGGACCGTTTTGAACCCTACGGTGAGGCGAATCCCCCCCTCGTGTTTATGGCCCGCGCTCTCAAGATTGTCAATATTGACCTCGTAGGCAAGAACGGCGCCAAACATGTCAAACTTACCCTTGATACGGGAAAACACAAATGGCCGGCCATGTACTGGCAGGCCGCCGGCAAGTTAAAGCAGGATTTTGACCTTAACGATACGGTGGACCTGGTTTTCAGGTTTTCCCGGAACTGGTTTAACGGCATGGAAACACCCCAAATCATCGTTACCGATCTCAAGCGGTCTTAGGGAGGCTGTCCGCCTCCGGCTGTGTTTACGCCGGCGGCCCGCTCTTTGCGCGCCAGACCAGGAGAGGAACAATCAGGCTGATAAACGCGAGCATAACGGGAACAAAGGCGGGAACGCCGGGGTTTATGAGGAGGAAGTTATACATACCGTGTATGATGACGGCAAATATAAAATTCCTGCCGCCGCCGGTTCCTTTTTCGTCCCTGCCGCGGACTATAAAATCGGCGGCAAAGGCCGCCCGTATGCCGCAGGCCGCATGGAGAGGAGCGGCGGAAAAAGCCCTGAACAGGGCTATGCCCAGGTCTGCGGCGGCATAGGAGATGGTTTCCATAAACGCGAAGCCAAGGCCGGAGGCAAGACCTGAGGCAAGGCTCCTGAAATAAAAATCATCACTTTTGAAATTCCCGTCCATGGCACCGGAAGAAGGAAAGCGGGAGATGAGTTTAAGGAACAGCACCAGAAAGACAAGGCGGCTGCCTTCCTCGGTTCCGGCGATTTCGATAAAGAGTTTGAAAAATATTCCCCACATTCCCGGAAGCAATGTCCGGGGCGGAAACAGGCTTTGAAGCAGCACGGCGGTAATAAGCGCGAGGACGCCGGCAAGGAGAGCCGCGGCAAAGAGCAGTATCCCCCACCCTTTCCTCCTGAGCCAGATATAACTTACCAATACCGGCAGGGCGGCCATCAAAACGAGGAGCGCCAGCGATACAAATCCGTTCATCACCCTAGCCTAATACTAATGATTCAGATAGGGTATAGTCTATGGGGACGGAGGTTTTTTCTTTTACGGGGCCGAAACACTGCGGCAAGACTCTGGCGGCAAAGACCGCGGCACAAGACTCAGGCGGTCTTTTTATAGACCTAGATGTTCTTTTGGAAGAACTCTCCGGCCTGACGGCCCGCGATCTCTTTCTCTCAGGGGAAAAAATATTCCGGGACACGGAAACGCGCGCGGTACAAAAGGCCCGTGAACTGGCCTCCCAAAGCGGCGCGCCGGTATTCATCGCGGCAGGCGGGGGCATTATTGACAATCAAGAAGCCTTCGGCATGCTTAAAGATTTTTCTTTAGTATTATATTTTGAAGTATCGGCGGACACGGCGTGGAAGCGCATAGAGAAGGCGGCTGAACAGGGCGGAGGGTGGCCCGCTTTTCTTAAAGGGCCAGACCCCCGGAAACTGCACCGGGAACTCCATGAAAGGCGGGCCGCCCTGTACCGGAAAGCGGCGCTCCATATCATCACCGCCGAAGATAAAACGCCTGCCGAATTAAGCGGGGAAATCAGAGCCTTGCTTACGAACCGGTAAAAACAAGGAGACAGTATGGCCGCCCTTATTCCGCCCATAAGGGCCCGTCACAGAAAGCGGCTTAAAAACATCACCGGTTCCCTGGATGACCTTGTTACCCTCATTACCAAGGTGATCCCCTTTTCAGGCGCCGGCCTTGCCATACACAGCCAATTTTTTCATTACCGCTACATCCAGGGGCTGGGAAGCGATCAGGCCGGAACCCTGCTCTCGGAGGAAAATGAAACCAGTGATGCCGGTAAAAGGCTTATTTTTCTCAACGGGCCGGCGGGAATTGTTACCGGAAAACTTGCCATAGCGTCTAACGATGTGGAAAAACACAATGAATTTCTTGAACATATTGAACTCGTACTTTCCCGGACCGTACAGAAAATCGAAGTCATAGAAACCAGCCTCTGGAAAGATTCCAACACCGAATTCTATCTCCGCGAAATGCGCCACCGGCACCGTAATCTGCTGCAATTTATCTGCGGAAGCCTTATTTCCCTTATTGCGCCGCTCCCGGAACTGAATGTTCAGCTCAGGGAAAAAATAGAGCAGTGGTTTGATGAACTGCTTTTCCTCTATACCATGCTTGAGGACAGCAGCGATGAAGAAAATGTAAGCATACTGGGCTATTTCAGGACCCTGGTCAACCAGATACGCCTGACCATTCTGAACCGCTTCGGAACCCTGTCCGCCGGATACAACCTTGAAGAAACCCTCGAAATCCCCAGAACCAGAGCCGTACTCCTTGCCATTCTGCTTCTTGAATTGATACTGAATACCATCAAGCACCGGAAAACCGATTTTGTTTCGGTTGAAATACGCATTTACCGCGAAAAGAAACAGTTTATTTTCTGCTATTCTGACCAGAATACATTTCAGGACGGAAAAGAAACCCCGGAAAAAAAAGAGGCGGCGTCTGGAACCATGGGACTGGAAATAATAGAACAGCTCACTGCCAGGGCCGGAGGAGAACGTCTTGATGACGGTTCATCGGTCCATATCTTTAAGGCCGGTTTCTCCCTCTGCGGACAGAGCTAATGACCTGATTGGGCTGCTAACGGTTTTCCGGTTCGTTAGGCGAAGGGTTTGAATCCGGCAATATAATGGGGACAAACTGTACTTCAAAATCTGGGTTATCCGTTGAAGTCTCTGATTTCTTCTCCTCCATAACGACGTCTGTTTCTCCGGTGGCGACTGTTTCCATGGCGGCGAGTTCTTCCGCACCTGGCGCTTCGGCAGACACGTCAGCGGCGGCAGATTCTTCCGCAACCAGCACTTCGGCAGACGAACCATTGGCAGTCAGTACACCGGCGGCGGCAGATTCCGTGACGGCATATTCTTCCGTGCCCGGTACTTCGGCGGACGAACCATCGGCAGTGGGTGCACCGTCAGCGGCGGCTGTATCTTCGGCGGCGGCTGTATCTTCGGCGGCG
>JAIRXO010000201.1 GCA_031268255.1 Spirochaetaceae bacterium | reverse complement strand
TGATGTCATCCTGGTGGACAGTGTGGTTGCCGCCGAATATCTTTCCCGGCCAGGCAATCCCTATGAGATTACCGCCGAGGTAAGCAACGACGAAGTCCTCGCGGTATGCCTCAAGAAGGGCAACAGTGCCCTTACGGAAGCCCTGAACAAAGCCCTGGACGAGCTTTACGCCGACGGCACCCTGCAGAGGATTTCCCAGGAAATTTTCGGCACCGATGTCGTTTCCTCGGTAAGATAAAACGCCGCGATGTTTAGTCTGTGTGAGGGTAATGTCAGTTACAGCAGCATCCCCCTGTTCAGGAAGCGGTGGTTTACCACCGCCCTGTTTTTGGGGGAACTGTGGCTGCTGGTGCTGCTTTATTATCTGCCCTTTGATCTTTTCGCAAAATTTATCGAGCGGCCCCTTGTTCTGGCGCTGCCCCTCTTTGTATTCTGGGCCTGTTTTCTGGCGATTTTTTGTACCGGCGATGTATACGCCCTCAGAAAAAGCAGTGTCTATAAAATACGCTTAAAATTCCTGTTTATTTTTCTGCATTTTCTGGTTTTGCTCCTCGCCGCGGCGCTTGTTGCCGGTGTGGTTTTTATGGCGCCGCGTTACGCCCCTGAGGAGCTCAAGAATCTTTTTAACAGAACCGCCGCCTGGATGGTCCAGCTCGTAGACGGTTCACGGGTTACCCTGTGGCTTACCATTCTCGCTGTCTCGGCGGGCCTTGTGATGAGCCTCTTTCTGGCTCTGGGCAAAATGTCAAAGCGGTTCTGGGTCAACAGGTTCTGTTCCGCCTATGTGTTTTTTTTCAGGGGCACTCCGCTTTTGATGCAGCTTTATTTTATTTACTACGGCCTGCCCCAGATAACGCCGGTCCTGACCATCAATAACCGTTTCCTTGCCGCCTTTATCGCTTTCAGCCTTAACTCCGCGGCTTACTGCGCCGAGATAATCCGGGCGGCCATACTCAGCATTGACAAGGGCCAGTTCGAAGCCTCCCGCGCCCTGGGGCTTTCCTACAGCCAGACCATGCGCCTGGTGATTGTTCCCCAGTCCATAAGGCGTCTTATTCCGCCTGTGGGGAACGAGTTTATCATGATGCTTAAAGACGCGTCATTGGTTTCCATTATCGCCCTTACGGATATAACCAAGGTAACCCGTTCAATCTCGTCGTCTACCGCGTCGGCCATGGTGTATATACCGGCGATGGTACTCTACCTTATCATCACCGCGGTCTTTACCTTTATTTTCCATAAGCTGGAAAATAAATATTCAATATATGTTTGAAGATTAAAGCGGGATAAACCATGTCAATGATAAAGACCGTCGGTGTTTACAAAACCTTCCACGGAAAGCAGGGGAGGGGCCCCCTGGAAGTGCTGAAAGACGTGTCCCTTACGGTGGAGCAGAAAGAAGTGATCTGTATCATCGGGCCTTCCGGGGCGGGAAAGTCAACCTATCTGCGTATACTAAACCGCCTTGAACGCATTGATTCGGGGCAGATATACATAGAGGACAAACTCCTTTTTGATTACCGTGACGCTGTCAATATGGTGAAGATGCCCCAGGCCGAGCGGAATACCGCCCTGCTTGAGGTTGGCATGGTGTTCCAGAATTTCAACCTGTTTCCCCACAAGACTGTAGTAGAAAACGTGATGCTCGCCCCCCTTCATGTACGCAGGGCAAACGCCGAAGAAGCCAGGGAGAAGGCCCGGACTCTGCTTGACCGGGTAGGGCTGGCCGACAAGGTAAACGCCTATCCTTCGCAGCTTTCAGGGGGACAGCAGCAGAGGGTCGCCATAGCCCGCGCCCTGGCCATGGAACCCAAGATCATGCTCTTTGATGAACCCACTTCGGCGCTGGACCCCGAACTGGTAGGCGAGGTACTCCAGGTTATGAAGGGCCTTGCCGCCGCCGGCATGACCATGCTGGTCGTAACCCATGAAATGGGCTTTGCCCGCGAAGCCGCCGATAAAGTGGTCTTTATGTTTGAAGGGGCCATACTCGAGACAGGAACGCCTGAGAAGATATTCAGCCATCCCGAAAACCCCAGGACCCGTCAGTTCCTGCAGAGCGTACTTTAAATAAAATACATATACGACTCATCGGGGTCTATGGTGCCGACCATGGAGGCGAGGGTTTCCCGGTCTATGACCTGGGATATGCGGTCATTGAGACGGTTGTATACGGTTGTGCGTATACACCTCTGGAGTTTGTTTTCTTTTACGCCCGGCAGGGGAGGGTCGACAATGAGCATATCCCCTTCGAGTATGCGCAGCACCTCGCCGATGATGATTTCGTGGGCCGGCCTTGCCAGGGCGTAGCCTCCCGAAGCCCCCTTGACCGAGCGTATGAAACCTGAGCGGCGGAGTATGACGGCCACCTGTTCAAGATAGCGTATTGAGATACCCTGCCTTTCGGCAACGAGGGCCAGGGCCGTATGGGGCTCCGATATGTGTTCCGCCAGGTCTATGAGGAGCCGTATGCCATAACGCCCCCTGGTGGATATTTTCATAACACATACTCCAGTTGATCCATGTTTTGATAGGCCTCGGCAAGACCGGCAAGGGTAATGGAATCAACGCACGAGCCTATTTCCTTGTAGAGTTCGGCCCAGGTATGGCGGCTTGCGCAACTGGCCTCGATGGGGCAGGGTTTGGAGTGCACACAGGCCACAGGTTCAAGAGGGCCTTCTACAGCCCTGAGTATCTGGCCTACGGTAATTTTATCAAGGGGCCGTCCGGGGAGATAGCCGCCCTGGGGGCCCCGTATTCCCTGAACTATGCCCGCCTTGCGCAGCGGTATAAAGAGCTGTTCAAGATACCCGTCCGATACGCCGGTGTTTTCCGAAATGGAGCGGGTACTCGCGTATTCACCTTCGGGAAGCTGGGCAATGTAAAGCAGGGCCTCAAGGGAATAGCGGCCCTTGGTTGATATTCTCATGATTTGTTCCTTTTATCGCATTTTTCAAGGGCCTGGGAAAGATCG
>JAIRXO010000060.1 GCA_031268255.1 Spirochaetaceae bacterium | reverse complement strand
AACGTTAGCTGTCAGGCTTCTACCACCAGTCCTTCGCTTGCCATCATAATTTTGAGGGGAGTTTTTCCGGCGATGAGGCGGCGGTATTTTTCCTGGAGGGCGGAAAGCTGGTCGTCGGTACGGTTCGGGTCATGGTGATGGAGGATGAGTTTTTTTACATGGGCCTTGTGGGCGGCGTTGACTGCCTGTTCATAGGAGGAATGTCCCCAGCCGGTCTTGCCTGACAGGTACTCTTCCTGGGTGTACTGGGCGTCGTGGATGAGTATGTCGGCGCCGAGAAAAAAACGGAGGAGCTTTTCGTTTTCTTCCCTGGCCGCTTCTTCGCCTTCCCGCGCCGCGCCTTCGTCATAGCTGGGGTCATTGGGGTCTGTGGGAAACACGTTGCGGAAGGGTTCGGTGTCATAGGCGGTGACTATGGATTTGCCCCGGTATTCAAAACGGTAGCCCAGGCAGAGTATGGGATGGTTTAAATATTTGGTGGTTACCCAGAGTCCGCCGCCGAGATCAAGGGTGGTTTCCTTTATCTGGTCGTACTGTATCCGGGCGGAAAGTTCGCTGAGTCTCACCGGCCAGTACCGGTAATCCATCTGGGCGCTCATGATGGACTTGAGGCTTTCGCCTTCATAGGAAACAGGGCCCCGTATCCTGAGTTTGGTGCTTGGTATAAAGATGGGAGAAAACATGGGGAAACCCATGATATGATCCCAGTGGGTATGGGTGATAAAAATGTCGGCGTCTATGGGACCCTTTGTAAAATCATTTTTCATAAGATGGTCGCCCAGGGGTCTTATTCCGGTGCCAAGGTCTATGATGATGAGTTTTTCATCCGCCCTGATTTCGAGGCAGGAAGTGTTCCCGCCGTAACGCACGGTGAGAGGGCCGGGACAGGGTATGGAACCTCTGTCTCCCCAAAACCGGACTGTCAGCATACCGGCGCTCCTATGATCTTCCCAGTTTGAGAAATATCTGCGCCTTCTCTATTTCCTGGTTTACAAGGTTTTCAAGGGCGGCAAGGGTTTCGCGGTCTATGCCAAGGTAATCCCAGACCGTCTGTCCAAGGGCGCCGGGATAACGGTCGCCTGAAAATCCTATTTCCATGGCATTGGCAAACCAGTTCGCCGCCGCCACGCTGAAAAGCACATCCCTGTGTTCTCCTTCATAGGATTCACAACTGTGGTGGCAGCTGATAACCTCGGCTACAGACCCTTCGAGTTTCCAGGCCCTGGCTATCATGGCCCCGGAACTGCAGTGGTTAATGCCCAGGTTCCGGTCCTCGGCCTTAAACAGGGGAAGGCGTTCATGGTCAGAATATCCTATGGCAACCACATACTCCCGTTCCAGCACGGCGTTAAGGGGAATTTTCCCCACGTCATGAAGGAGACCGGCGGTAAAATATTCTTCGATTAATTTTGAATCAACCCCGCGCTTTTTCGCCAGCAGCTTCGCGGTTACGCCGACGCAGAGGGAATGTCGCCAAAAGCCTTCCATGTTCAGGGCGTTAAAGGCGTTTTTGTTGGACAGGTTATCCAGTACGGCGCTTGAGAGGGCGAGGTTCTTTACGGTATTGATGCCCAGCATGATGATGGCCCTGACCAGGCTTGTTACCTGCTGGCCGAGGCTGTAATAGGCTGAGTTGATGAGCTTGAGTACCTTGCCCACAAGAACCGGATCGAGGGAAATAACATGATTAAGGTCCGCGGGACTGGTCTGGGGATTGTTACAGATTTCCAGAACCTTGGAGACTGTAGTGGGAAGGCTCGGCATGGTTTTTATATATTCCTCTATACCGTTGAATTCCTCAGTTCCCACTGCCGTCTCCGCCTTTTGTTTTTTGCCCCGCTTTTTTTATGCCGCTGAGTACGCCGTTTACCTTGCGGCCTATGGCGGTGATGAGCCCGTGATCCTTTAACGCCGCCGAAAGTTTACCCAGATAATTCAGGGTTCCCGCTATATCCTTTACGCCGCTTTTCTTCTGTTCCGGTGAAGCGGTGCTTCGGGAAGGGCCGCGGGTTTGTATTTCCTTAAAGAGACCTTTCTTTCCTTCCAGGGTATCAATGATATATTCCATGCTGAGTCTCGCGTCGCTTTGTTTGAAACTGGTCTGATCTTTGTCGGGAAGAGACGAGGCCAGGGTCTTGAGGTAACGCATAAGGGCAAGCATATCCTGGGTTTTGATCTTGTCGTCTTTTTTTGCCGCCGGAGCCGCCATCTCAGGCGCCTTGGGAATCTGAGGTTCAGGAGGGGCTTCCGGTTCAGGCGGCATTTCAGGTTCAGGAGGCACTTCCGGTTCAGGCGGCGTTTCAGGCTCAGGGGGCGTTTCCGGTTCAGGCGGCGCTTCCTCAGGGGCTTCGCCGCTTTCCGCGTCTTTCTCGTCGTAGAGCGGCTCCTCGGTTTCGTCAAAGAGGATTTCATCGTCCAAAGGCGCTTCCCCGCCGGCGGTTTCGTCCGGGACGGCTTCTTCGGGCAAGGTTTCCTCTGGTACGGTTTCTTCCGGCGCTCCTTCCTCAGGCGGAACAGCTTCGGGCGCGGCTTCTTCGGGCGGGGTTTCCTCCGGCAGCTCAGGCGCGGCTTCTTCGGGCGCGGCCACTTCGGGCAGGGCCTCGTCCGGGATTGCTTTTTCCGGCGCGGCCTCATCAGGCGGTTCAGGATACTCAGGCGGCGGATAGCGCGGTGGTTTGGGATACTCAGGCGGTGGATAACGCGGTGGTTCGGGGTAGCGTGGAGGAGGCTCCGGCATCCGGGGAGCGGCGCTTTGCGGCGGGGCGGACGGCGGCGACGGAGCAGGCGGTGTCTCAGGCCGCGGCGCAGCGGGCGGCGGCGGCGCAGCGGACGGCGTTTCAGGCTGCGGCGGGGCGGGCGGCGGCGGGCCCTGCGGAGAGCCGGGAGGCGTGTCGCCTAATGGTCTGGCAGAGTCGGAAGGGCCTGCCCCTTCATACACCTGTCCCTCAGGCAGGGCGTCCAGGGAAGGTTCCTCTTCCACGGCCTCCTCGGTATCTTCGTCCTCAAACATCAACTCATCGTTGTCTTCACTGCTTTCAATAAAAAGTTCCTCGGTTTCCTCGTCAATCATCTTCGCCGCTTCCACGGCGCCCAAGAGATAGGAATCATCCTGTCCTTCGCCGCCTTCTTCCTCTTCGCTGACGGCGTCCCGTATGAGTTTGAGATTGCGGTCCCACATATCCCTGACATCGGAGGAATAGGCGTTGACGGCGTTTTCGTAAAAGGCCAGGGAATCATTGAGTTCGGAAAGATCATCTGATGTGGCCCGCGCACCCTGGAGGTTTACCAGTTTGTCGGCGGTTCTCAGGGCCTTTTCAATTTCGCCGGCGCTTTTGTGCAGAGCCGCCGCTTCGGCCAGGGCCTCGGTGTCGTTGGGATCCGCCTGGGCCAGTTCCTCAAAAATCTGTATGGCATGGGTCCGGTTTCCCGTTTCGGCATAGAGTTTTCCGAGAAGGAATTTCGCGTTCCGGTCATTGGGTTTGCGGGCAAGAAAGGCGTTGATGCGTCTCTCCGCTTCCTTGTATTCCTTCCGCTTAAAATGAATATCCGCCAGGTCAAGCTGAAAGGAATAATTCCCCGGATCAAGGGCCAGTATTTTTTCAAAAATATTTTTCGCTTTTTCGTCATTGCCCGTCATGCGGCAGGCAATGCCTTCTATTCTGAGGGCCTGGATATTTTCAGGCTCCCAGTCAAGGGCCTGTTTTGCCTGTTCAAAGGCTTCGGGATAGCGTTCAAGTTTGAGGTAAAGGGAACCCAGACGGGTCCGCACATCGGCGCTGGTAGGCGCAAGTTTGGTAAGTTTTTCAAGCTCTATCAACGCGTCGCCGAACTGGCCCGCGTCCTCAAGGGTATGCTCAAGATTGGCGACGGCCTTGACATACTTTGGGTCCGCTTCCAGGGCCCGGCGGTACTGCAGTATGGCGTCCTTGGTACGGCCCTGATCGCTCAAGACCACGCCCATATTGTTCCGCGCCTCGGCATTAAAAGGATCGGTGTTAAGAATCCTGGTAAAGGTATCCATGGCCCTGGGGTGCTGGCCCTTCTTGAAATAAATTATCCCCAGGTTGTTCATCGCGTCCACCCATCCCGGACGGCTGCGGAGAGCGGCCTGGTATTCGGCGGCGGCCTCGTCAAGGTGGCCTGTGGATTCCAGGGCGACGCCGTAATTAAAGTGCAGGGTTGGATTGTTCCGGTCCAGGGACAGGCCCTTGCGGAACATATTGAAAGCCTGGTCCCATTTTTTAAGCCTGTCGTAAATCGTTCCCAGGTTGTTGTAGGCCGGAACATAGGAAGGATCGAGTTCCACGACCTTGGCGTAGGCCATGGAAGCGGCCTTGAGATTATCAAGCTGCTTGTGAATATTCCCTATGTTATAATGAAATTCCGCCCTGGTGGGGTCTATATCTATGGCCTCAAGAAGCACCGCCAGGGCATCCTGGAGTTTATCCTGCCGGCGGTAAATTACCGCCAGGTTATTCAGCGCCTCCACATCCCTGGGATTCCTGGCCGTCAGGGTGATAAATTCGGAAGCCGCCTCATCAAGCCTGCCCAGCTTGGCGAGGGCCGAACCGAGCAGCAGCCTGGCGTCGCGGTCATCGGGTTTTTGGGCTATATACGCTGTGATCAGACGGCGGGTTTCTTCATGGTCGCCCACACGGGAAGCGCCCCGGGCACGCTCCAGCATATCTTGCAGATCAAGGGGACTCATGGAACCATCCTCAAAGGCCGGGCCGCTGTTTCCCGGGAAAATTCCCCGATGTGCATGGCTTCGTCATAGGCGGCAACGGCAAAAAAATACAGCCTGCCGTTTTCAAGGCCGTCAACGCGTACCGAAGTACGTCTGCCAACATCTATCGGCGATACTCCTAATATAGCATCATTGCCGAAGTATTCCCCGGAATTTGAACCATAATACACTAAATATCCGGCGGTATCGGATGCCGAACTGGGCCGCCAGGAAATATCCACCGCGCCGTCACGGGCCTGAAGGCGCACCCAGGCGGGAGGAGGAGGCGCGTCATCGGCGAGGTACTGTATCCGTATCTCATCCACATAGGGAGTGGTCTCCCCGTCGCCCGACGGATAAAGACGCAGCGCCACCTGTACCCAGCGGCCCCTGAGATCAAGGGCGCTGCCCGGTTCAAAAGGAATCCAGGATGAAGAAGGGGAACCGGGACTGCCTCCTGTCCAGAGATAGGGAGTATCGGCGGCGCGCACAAAGCAGTGGAGGGCCGAATGATCGGAAAAACCCGGAGGATTAAAACCGGCAAACACATTGCGCACAATGCCCCCGGCAGTGTTCCCGTCTACGGAAAAGCGTCCGGCGGCAATATCAATCTTTAGTATGCTGCTGTTTGTAACGCCCAGGTTGACCGGTTCGCTGATAAAGTATCCGCCTCCGGGCGGGTATTTTGTCAGCAGTGCCTCGGCGAAGTTTCCGTAAACGCGGAATTCATCCATAAGGCCGCTGAACCTGCTCCCCAAAACCAGGCGGCCTTCGTTTCCCGCTATGGGAAGGTAGACCTCGCCGCCTTCCCTTCCCGAAGGACTGGCATACGCAATGGATTCGCCCCTGCCGTTGACCAGGTATTCCAGCATGCCGGTGTCCGAGTCAAAGCGGATAAGATGATGGCTCCAGGTCTGGGGAACAAGGGCCTGGGATGAGGAAAGGGAGAGGCTGATCCGGTTCCCGTCGCCGGGGGAAGTAAAGAAGTCCTGAAAAGTCCACCTGAGCCTGTTGTCGCTGACAGAACACTGAATACGCTGAAAGACACCCTGCCCCTGGGCGCTTGTCCTGGCGGCGGTCCAGGAAAGAATCTGTTCGCCGTTTTCGGCATGAAAAGGATAGAGCCAGAATTCCATGCTGAAATCCCTGAGGGTCTTGCCTGAGGCAAGGAGGGCGTCTTTGTCCCTGGGCGCCACAACCAAGGGTTCATCATCGGGAAAACCCGCCTGGCCGTTTCCCGTTCTCCCCGAAAAGAGCGCCGCCCCCTCGCCTATTCTGGCCCGGAGACGGCCCGCCGGGGCAAGGGCCTGAGAAGATGACACGGTGTAACGGCCGGTACTGTCGCGGAAAGCGCCTTCGGAACCTTCATCAAAAGAAATGGCCATATCCAGGGTAAGGCTTTCGGTTCCCTTGGCTGAGGAAAGGGCAAGCACGGTATGGGGCCTCACGCCGGCGGCTTCCGATACCCCGGACAACTCTCCTACCCTGTCCCAGCCGGAAGCGCCGCCCAGGACCAGGGTCTTTTCTTCGGCGGCGAAAAGACTACCGGAGAACAGAAAAACAATATACACTGTAAGGGTGAATACACGGCTCTTTTTCACCTTATTGAGACTCCGTCGTACATTATATAGAATAGTATCGGTATAAACACCTATGGAGCATGATAAATTTTCCGGGAATTATCAAAAACTCAAAACCCAGGCCAGGGAAGCCCCCCAGGAAGCGGGCGTCTACATCATGCGGGACGAAGAAGGCCGCATAATCTATGTCGGCAAGGCCAGGGTGCTCAGGAACAGGCTGTCATCGTACTTTTCGGGGGCAAAGGACATTAAAACCCGGACCCTGATGCGCACGGTCTGGTCCATTGAAACCATTATTGTTTTTAACGAATATGAGGCCCTGCTTCTTGAAAATACCTTAATCAAACAGCACAGCCCCAAGTACAATATCAACCTCAAGGACGGCAAGACCTATCCGGTAATACGCATCACCACCGGGGAATTTCCCCGGGTGTTCAGGACCAGGCATATTGTTGAAGACGGTTCCGGGTATTTCGGGCCCTTCTCCAATATTCCCGCGGTAGACGCCCTGCTTGAACTCATCGAAAGGCTTTTTCCCCTGAGAAAATGCCGCGTCCTCAGGAAACGGAAAAACCCCTGCATGTACTTCCATATAGGCCGCTGCGCCGCTCCCTGCTGCGGACGCATCAGCGCGGAAGCCTACGCGGTTCATATTGAAAAGGTGAAGAAGCTCGTATCCGGGGAAACGGAATCGCTTATCGCCGGACTCAGGGCGGATATGAAGGAAGCCGCCGCGGCTCTCCATTTTGAACGGGCCGCCGGTATCCGCGACGCGGTCGGCGCCCTCGAAAACTTTGCCTCGGATAACGCGGTCGAGGACTTTGACAGCGAAGGCAGGGATTACATAGCCTGGGCCGAAGAAGGCGTCCTCGCTACCTATACGGTCTTTTCCATGCGGGGCGGCAAGATGACCGGCAGGGAACTCTACCGTACCTGTTCGGCTGCCGGTTCAGGCGAATCCCTGGAAACATTTCTCACCAGTTATTATTCCCCCGCCCGTCCCCCGCCGCCAAAAATTTTTCTCATCCCCGGACCGGACGGCGCCGGGGATGAGGCCCCTGCCCTTACGGAATGGTTCAGGGTCCAGTTCGGCTATGTATGCGAAATCCGCGTTCCCGAAGAAAAACACCACAAGACCATACTGGCCCTGGCACGGCAGAACGCCGGAGAGGATCTCCGCAAGCGGCTCAAGGAACGCGGCGCCGGTCCCGCCCTGGACGAACTGGCCGGGGTACTGAAGCTCAAAACCAGGCCGGAACGTATCGAGGGTTTTGACATAGCCCAGCTTGACGGCAGGCATCCTGTGGCTTCGCTGATTTCTTTTAAGAACGGGATTCCTGACCGGAAAAACTACCGCCACCTCAAACTCCGCAGCGTTGTTGGCATAGTGGACGACTTTGCCGCCATGAGGGAGGCGGTGTCCCGGCGTTACAGCAGGCTGATACGGGAAGGAAAGGAACTGCCTGACCTGATACTCATTGACGGCGGCATAGGCCAGGTCAACGCCGCCAAAGGGGTCCTTGACGGGCTGGGCATGGATATTGACATAGTCGGCCTTGCCAAACGGGAAGAAGAACTCTGGCTTCCCGGAGCCCGGGAACCGGTACGGCTTTCGCGGCGTTCCGAAGCCCTCAAGGTACTCCAGTTTGTCCGTGACGAAACCCACAGATTCGCCACGGGGCTAAACCAGAGGCTGAGGTCAAAAGACTTGAGCCTTTCCGTTCTTGAATCGGTGGAAGGCATAGGCCCCAAACGGGCCCTGGCCCTGCTTGAGGAATTCACTTCACTTAAAGCCCTCATAGAAGCAGAGCCATCTGAAATCGCGGGCCGTACCGGCATCAGCGAAGAAGCGGCCAGGGCGGCCCGCGCCGCCGCGCGTCTGGCCCTGGAGGACAGGGAAAAAAGCGGAAAAGATTTTGCCGCCCAGCTCGCTTCTCCGGGAGTCCGGGGCCGGAGAGGCAGCCTGCGGAGCGAAGCCATAGGAGCCGCCCTGGCCAGGGAAGCGTCAGGCGCAAAACAGCCCGGCGGGGACAA
>JAIRXO010000254.1 GCA_031268255.1 Spirochaetaceae bacterium | reverse complement strand
CGGCGTGTTTCCCCACCGGGTGAACAAGCGGAACACCACCCTGTTCCGTGGCTTTGACGACGAGTTCCTGGCCCCCCAGTCCCGGCACACCGAAAGCGACCGGAACGCCATTGCCGCCGCGCCGGAGCTGTGCATCGAGTCGGAGACCGGCGAAGTGGGGGCCTTTATCGTCACCGCCCGGGAAGGCCGGGAGATATACATTACGGGCCACCTGGAATACGACCCCCTGACCCTGGATAGGGAATACCGCCGGGATATGGCGAAGGGGCTTCCTATCAATGTGCCCAACAACTATTACCCGGACAATGACCCCTCCAGGCCGCCCGTAGTCCGTTGGCGGGCCCACGCCCACCTTTTTTTCAGCAACTGGCTGAACTATGTGTACCAGGAAACGCCCTACGACCTGGGGGAACTGTAAAAAAGCGTTTTTTTCTTTTTTTTTAAAAAATCGCTTGACAGGCTTTTTCTTTTCGATTACATTCCTAGTATATTTATAAGAATTATAAGATATGAATGTGTCATGCATTGCTCTAACCGGAGCAGGTCCCGCGTCTTCCTGAGCCGGCATTTAAAAAAAGGGGCATTATGGACGGCAGGGGTACTCCTCCCCCCGCCGTCCTTTTTTAGCAATTCCAAACCGAGCATTGCTGGATAATATGAGCCGGGGATACACGTAGGCGGCATTTTTCCGTTATGATACACCATGATTAAATATCTGCTTTTCGATCTCGATAATACCCTCTATTCGTCACACCACGGCCTTGAGGAAAAGGTCGGCCACCGTATGCGTGAATACGCCGCGGCCTATTTGGGCACAAGCCCGGAGGAAGCCTGGCGCCTGCGTCTTGAACGGACGAGGGCATACGGCACTACCCTGGAATGGCTCATGGCCGAAAAGGGCTTTACCGATGTGGAGGGCTACCTTGCAGCGGTTCACCCGGAGGACGAGGCCGAAAATCTTCCACCCGACCCCGAACTCGGAGCCTTTCTGGAATCCATCCCCCTTCCCAAGGCTATTCTTACCAATTCGCCCCGGGAACATGCGGACAGGATTCTCGCCAGGCTTGCCCTGGGGGATATTTTTACCCATATTTTTGACATCCGCGAAACCGCCTTTAAGGGCAAACCCGGCAGGGAGGTCTTTGAGCGGGCCCTTTCCGTGCTCGGCGTCAAGGCCGGCGAAACCCTCTTTATAGACGACACTCCCCGCTACGTGACAGGTTTTACCGCCCTGGGCGGACGCGGGCTGCTCATGGACGAAGACAACGTGTGCGCCGACTATCCGGGACAGCGAATCCGGACTTTGCGGGAACTGGCAAACTACCTGGGTTGAAAAAAACGCCGGGCGTGTTCTTGACTATTTATCTGTATTTTGGTATTTTTATTTTTCCTATCAATTTAATAGGCAATTTAGCAAGGAGAAACTTATGAAGAATACCGGAACAGAAAAAAAACGTCTTTTGAGCATGGCCGCGGCGCTTGCCCTTGGGGAAATCGTGCTCGCCCTTGTTTCCTGCGACGCCAAATCCTCCGGCAGGGAGACCGGGGCGCCGGTTTACCGCAACGAGATAAACGTTGCCATTACCGCCCAACCACCGACCCTGGATTCGGCCATGACCGTATCCCAGGTCGCACTGCAAATTTCCAACCATATCTTTGAGCAGCTCTACAATCTCAACGCTGATTATACGCCGGTTCCGGAACTGGCGGAGTCCGTTTCCGTTAGCTCCGATGGCCTCAGCTATACCTTCCCCCTGCGCAGGGGTGTCTATTTCCACAACGGCAAGGAACTCAAGGCGGAGGACGTGATCGCCTCCATGAACCGCTGGCTCAAGAATTCTTCCCGGGCAAAGGTCCTGCTTGCCAATTCCGTCTTTGAAGAGGTGGATCCCTATACGGTAAAGCTTACCGTGGAGTACCCTTCCTCGGACGTTCTCATCATCCTTGCTACCTGGGCGCAGTTTCCTGGGATCATGCCCCGGGAGATTATCAACGCCGTAGAAGACGGCCAGATGGTTACCGAATACATCGGCACCGGCCCTTACAAATTCGGCGAATGGAAACAGGATCAGTATATCAGGCTTGACCGTTACGAAAATTATGCAAGCCGCAGCGAAGAACCCAGCGGCTTCTCGGGCAGAAAGTCGGCGCCTACCGAATATCTTTACTTCTATTTTGTTACAGATCAGTCAACCAGAGTGGCGGGGCTCAAGACCGGCCAGTACGACCTTACCGCCATCCCCACGGAAAACTACGAGGACTTTGAAAAAGATCCCAACATCGCCATTCATCCTGTTCCAGGCGGCGTGCTCTCAGCCTATTTCAACACCCGGCAGGGACCCCTGGCGAATTTGAAACTCCGCCAGGCCGCATTGGCAGCCTTCAACAATACCGAAATTCTCCTCGCTAGTTTTTCAAATCCCAACCTCTATTTTCTAAATCCTGGCTTTACCAATCCTGCCCAAACCCAGTGGCTTGTTGACGCGGGAAAGGAACGCTACAATGAAGCCAGCCAGGAAAGGGCAAAGCAGCTTATGGCCGAAGCCGGTTACAGGGGCGAGACGATCACGATTCTCGGTACTCCGGATTATTCGGAGATGTACAGCGCTAGTCTTGTCATTCAGGAGGAGTTGCGGCAGGCGGGTTTTACGGTAAATCTGGTTTCCTA
>JAIRXO010000161.1 GCA_031268255.1 Spirochaetaceae bacterium | reverse complement strand
CTTGGGGGGTAGGGCGAGACCTCAGGCTCGCCCGTAGGCGGCCCTTCGAGGCACGACGGCATATTGGGAACCTCGTCGGGCCTACGCCTTGCCGCATTTTTTCATCAAACCCGCTCATTGAATCGCGGGATTCTATCGGGCGGGGTAGCGAAGAAGCGTTTTTGCGTAGCAAAAACCTTCGGAGCGCAGACGGCCCTTCGAGACGCAATGGCATACCGGGGACTTTATCGGGCCTACGCCTTGCCGCATTTACCGGAGGGACGCCATACGCCTTGCTATGGCGCTTTTTCGGGCGGGGGGCGCGACGATAAAGGCGGCGCATGGGACGGCGGTGTGGAAATGCGCCCCCCTTATAGTTGAATATCTCCGGGTGCTTACCAGTTATTATATCCGCCGCCGCCGGCGCCACGGTCGCGGCGGGGTTTATCCATTGCCTCGTTTACCCTGAGCTGGCGGCCTTCGAATTCGCGGCCATTGGTTCCGGCGATAGCGGCGCTTGCCTCTTCGTCGGTGCTCATTTCTATAAAACCGAATCCTTTTGAGTTGCCGGTTTCACGATCAAAGATAATTTTGGCGGAAGCAACGCTGCCAAAATTAGAGAACAGGTTACGAAGTCCGTCTTCGGAGGTGTTGTAGGAAAGGTTTCCTACATACAGTTTCTTAGCCATCGGGCATTTTCCTTCTCCCGGAACAAACTTTCGTTTTCTGTTCATTGAGGAACAGCAATTGCGGGTTTGCATACGTCCGGGTTGCGTGTTTATTCACGTCCATAATAACCATGGGCGACTCCACTCTTCCGTCAGGGAGAGTACTGGATGAAAGATAAGCGTGTTTAAAACCTCCTTTGGGTTTGAAACAGCCTTTACATAGACTTGTGCGAGAATACCGTTTGTTTCCCCGGACCAGGGTCCGTTCCAAGTCTTGCAATCTCTGGCCGGCGAAATTATCCGCGGGCCGCGAAATCGCGGTTTTTACAAGGAAATTGTCAGGAAACTGAGGTTTTCGAACAACCCTGCCACAAGTCTGGAATCGAGGAGATTGGCCCATGCGAGAAAAGCCGGACTGCATCATTTTTGTAAATAAGTCTTACAAGAGACTTTGCCAAAACAAATCACAATAGATCCCAATAGAAACACAGTACCCCAAATTAGCAATAACGTCAAGCGAAATTTAGAATTAAGGTAATTTTTTTTGAAAAAATGGGGTATTTTTTGATAAATTCCGCCATTAATCAGTGCCGCCCTGTTTTTGCGGGGCGAAAAGCAGGGTTATGGCGTTCTTTATGCTGGTAATTCTGTGTGTTCCGCTGCTTTCCGCCGGGGCTGTCTCCGCGTCGCCTGAATCGGGAACGGGTCCGAGAAAGCGGGTAAAGCCAAGGCTCCGGGAGGTTTTTATGCGGGTGTTGAGCCGCCTGACTGGCCGTACTTCCCCGGCGAGGGAAAGTTCTCCGGCCAGGGCTGTCTGGGGGGGCAGGGCGAGGCCGGTTCGGGCCGAGTATATGGCGCCTGCCAGGGCGAGTTCTATGCCTACTTCGTTTACCCTGATTCCGCCGGCCACATTGATATAGAGGTCGTGGTCCTGGAGCCGGAGTTTGAGGTGTTTTTCCAGGGCGGCGGATACGCGGGACACCCTGAGGGAATCAATGCGGTCGGAAAACACCCTGTTGATGGAAGCCCTGGCCGGAACTGCCAGGGCCTGGATTTCTACAAGGAAACACCTGCTCCCTTCCAGGACTGCCGCGACGGCCACGCCCGGAGGCAGTTCGCCGTCCCGCCGTATGAGAAAGAGGGCCGAAGGGTCTTCCACCACTTTAAGGCCCTTGTCTGTCATAGTAAAAATACCCAGTTCGTCTACGGACCCGAAGCGGTTTTTCGCGGCCCTGAGAAAGCGGCTGTCCTGGCCGTCTCCCGGCCTGTCGTTCTGCTCGAAGTACAGCACCGTGTCAACCATGTGTTCCAGGGTTTTCGGGCCGGCTATGATGCCGTCCTTTGTTACATGGGCCGCGAGGAAGAGGGCGGCGTCATGTTCCTTGACCCAGGAGATGAGTTCAAAGGAGCAGTACTTCATCTGGTTCACGGTCCCCGGCACCAGGCCCACTTCGGGGCTGAACAGGGTCTGTACCGAATCAACCATGATAATGACAGGCTTTACCGCGTCGAGTATGACGCTGATATCCTCAAGCCGCGCCGAACAGACAATTTCTATGCGGTCGGCCCGGGCGGTCTGAGCGGCCTGAGCGGCCTGAGCGGTCTTGCCGGCCTGGGCGGTTTTGCCGCCGTCTGCTCCCGAAACGCCTGACAGGAGGCCAAGCCTGTCGGCCCTCATGCGGACCTGACCCGCTGATTCTTCGCCTGATATGTAAAGTATCCTTCCGGTTGTTTCGGCTGCCGCCGCGGCCTGGAGCAGCAGGGTGGATTTGCCTATGCCCGGTTCGCCGCCGACCAGTATGGCCGACCTCTTCATGATGCCGCCGCCCAGGACACGGTCCAGTTCCCCAATGCCGCTCGAAATCCGGGTCCCTTCCTGGGGGTCTATGGCCGAAAGGGGCAGGGACCGGGGAATCCCCCGCTGCGCTCTGGCCGCCCTCATGCCATCCGGGGCGGATACCGCCGTCTCGATGAGGGTGTTCCATTCGCCGCATTCGGGACAGCGGCCCAGCCACTTCGGCTCCTCATGGCCGCAGGCGGAACATTTAAAAATATACGCTTTGGATTTCTTCACGGAAAGCCAGTATACCACCAATTGTACGCGGCGTCAGCCGGTTTACCACCTTATTTAGAAAGAAGCCGGTTGAGGCGTTTGACAAAGTCCGCCGGGTCCTTGACCTTGATTCCCTCCACAAGAAGGGCCTGGTCAAGGAGTACGCCGGCTATGTCGGCGATGCGGCCCTCATCTTCGGTATCCTTGAGGGCGGCCACAATGGGATGGCTGCCGTTGACTTCCAGAATGGGTTTAATGTCGGGCAGTTCGTTCTGCCCCATGGCTTTGAGCATCTGCGCCATTTGCAGGCTGGGATCGTTTTCGTCGGCGACGATGCATGAGGGAGAATCCTCAAGACGCCGCGAAAGTTTGACATCCTTGACCCGGTCGCCCAGGGCTTTTTTTATTTTTTCTATCACCGGACGGAGTTCTTTTTCGGCGTCCTTGTCCTTTTTTTCGCCGAGTTCTTCATCGGCGCCTGAACGGTTTACCGCCTTGAGTTCCCATTCCTTGTATTTTCCTACAGAAGGAATCACAATGTCGTCGATTTCATCATCCATGATGAGAACTTCGATGTTCCTGGTTCTGTAGGCTTCGAGGAGGGGAGACGCCTTGAGGGTTTTTTCGTCACCGCCCGCGATATAGTAGATGTGTTTTTGACCTTCCTGCATGCGGCCAGTGTATTCGGCGAGGCTGGTCCAGCCTTCTTCACGGGAACTCTTAAAGCGCACCAATTCTACCAGGGCGTCCCTGCTGCCGAAATCCTGATAGAGCCCTTCTTTGAGGGGCCGGTTAAACTGGGACACAAAAGTTTCCCATTTTTTCTTTGCCTCGTCAGAACCGGAGACAGCCGTGTCCGCCATGGATTTGAATTCGGCAAGGAGCTTTTTGACCGAGGCGTTTTTGATGGCAAGAAGTATTTTGTTCTGCTGGAGTATTTCCCGGCTGACATTGAGGGGAAGGTCCTCGGAATCAATGACGCCCCGGACAAAGCGGAGATAACTGGGCATCAGTTCCTTGTCATCGTCGGTGATAAACACCCGTTTGACATAGAGCTTGACCCCCGGCTTGTAATCCACCTGGTACATGTCGAAAGGCGCTTTTTGGGGGACATAGAACAGCGTGGTGTATTCCTGGGTTCCTTCGGCCTTGGTATGAAGATAGAAAAGGGGCTCGTCAGAGTCATGGCTTATCTGTTTGTAGAATTCACTATAGTCTTTTTCGGTGAGCTTTGACTTGGCTTCCCGCCATACGGCGGCGCCTGAATTGATCTGTTCGGTTTTGGTTGTGCTGCCCTTCTCCTTGCCCTTGTCGTCCCATTCTTTTTCGTCGTAAGTCAGGTAGATAGGAAAGGCCACATGGTTTGAATAACGCTTGACAATGTCCTCAATGGACCAGCGGTTGGCATATTCCACGCCGTCATCGTTGAGGCTGAGTATGACCGTGGTTCCCTGGCTGTCCCTTTGGGCGGCTTCTATATCGTAGCCCGCCCTGCCGTCACTGGTCCATCTAAAGGCCCCTTCCTCTCCGGCCTTGCGGCTTATCACTTCAATCTTGGAAGAGACCATAAAGGCCGAATAAAAACCCACGCCGAACTGGCCTATGAGGTTGGAATCCTTTTTCGCGTCCCCGGCAAGTTTTTCAAGGAAAAGCCTGGTCCCCGAGCGGGCTATGGTCCCCAGGGATTCAACAAGGTCGTTTTCGTTCATCCCAATGCCATTATCCGAAACAGTGATGATCCTGGCGTCTTTATCAAAGGAAATGTCGATGCGGGGTTCAAAGACGACGGCCTTATAAGCCTCGTCCGCCACAGTAAGGTACTTGAGCTTGTCCAGCGCGTCTGAAGCGTTGGAGACGATTTCCCTGAGGAAAACTTCCCTGTTTGAATAGAGGGAATGGATAATGAGGTGCAGAAGCTGGTTGACCTCGGTCTGAAACTGATGCTGGGCCATAAGGCGCTCCATTTAATTACGGTATGAATTTGCTGGTCCGGGTCTTTCGGGGAAATTCCCGGTTTGTAATAAAGATACTGAAATCAGGCCCTGTCCGGCAAGGAATTTTTTAGTAAAGACGCCATTGACAGTACCTAAAACCCATTGTAGAATATTTCAGATTG